>DASUIO010000076.1:0-2480 GCA_036279755.1 Polaromonas sp.
GATGCCAAAGCGCTCATACACACTGGTCTGGATGGCCCTGGCCAGCGTCATCACTTCACCGCCGGTCACCGGGTTGCTGGCGCCGCCCCGATTGACCAGCACCAGCGCCTGCTTGTCATAAACGCCTGCATTGCCGACGGACTTGCCCTTCCAGCCACAGGCGTCGATCAGCCAGCCTGCAGCGAGCTTGACCGAGCCGTCGGCCAGGCGGTAGTGAACAATTTTTGGATCACGCTGAATGATGTCGGCACATTGCTCGGGTGAGACCGTCGGATTCTTGAAGAAGCTGCCGGCATTGCCGATCACCTTCGGGTCGGGCAGCTTGGCCCGGCGAATATCGCAAATCCACTCATAAATTTGCAGCGGGTCAGGCGTGTCAACCCCGGACTGCAGCCTCTTTTTATCCATATCCGCATACCCCAGCACCGGTTTCCATGCCTTGGGCAGTGAAAACCGCACACGGGTAATCAGCGCCTTGTCGGCCAGACCGAAGCCCGGCAAACCTGAACTGTCGCCGGAACTGCGGACCGTGCTGCTGTGCTTGAACACCGAATCGCGGTAGCCAAATGCGCATTGCGCCGCATTGAGCGAAAAGGTCTGGCCGCTCGTCAAATCCACGGCATCGAGCGACTCAAAACGGTCTTGCAACTCCACGCCATAAGCGCCGATGTTCTGCACCGGCGATGCACCCACCGTGCCCGGAATCAGCGCCAGATTTTCCAGGCCGGAGTAGCCGTTTTGCAGGGTCCAGGTGACCAGGTCGTGCCAATTTTCACCGGCGCCAGCCTCCACAATCCAGGCTTTGGCGTTCTCGCTGACGAGGCGCTTGCCCATGATCTCCACCTTGAGAACCAGGGGTTTCACATCACCAGTCAGCACGATGTTGCTGCCTCCGCCCAGGATGAATTTGGGCGCAGCGCGCAGGGCCGGGTCCTGCAGCACGGCGGCAATATCGGCCTCGCTGGCCACGCGGACAAGGGTAAGCGCCTTGGCCGCGATGCCAAAGCTGTTGAAAGGCTGGAGTGGAACGTTTTTCTCGACTAACATGAGAAGATTGTCTCACCCGCCCCCTTCATTCCTGGAAAAGCCAAAATCATGCCCTCCTTTGATACTGTTCTTGAAACCGATCTGGTCAAGGTCAAAAATGCCGTTGAAAACACCAGCAAGGAAATCGGCACCCGATTTGATTTCAAAGGCACTGCCGCCTCGATAGAGCTGAAAGACAAGGACATCACACTGATTGGCGATGGTGATTTCCAGATCGACCAGATCCACGACATTTTGCGTAACAAGCTCACCAAGGCCGGCGTTGACGTGCGCTTCCTGGACATTGGCAAGGTCGAGAAAATCGGCGGCGACAAGGTCAAGCAGGTCACCAAAGTGCGCGACGGCATTGAAACCGAACAGGCCAAAAAAATCCAGCAGCTCATCAAGGGCAACAAGATGAAGGTGCAGGCCTCCATTCAGGAGGGCAAGGTCCGCGTGACCGGCGCCAAGCGTGATGACCTGCAGGCGGCCATGGCCCTGATTCGCGCCGAGATCAAGGATCTTCCGCTGAGTTTCGACAACTTCAGGGACTGAGTGCTGACCGTGCGCGCCGCTGGAGCTGCGGCATTGACAGGCCTGGCCATGTCGTTGTCGGCCCCAAGCGCGTATGCAGAATCGGTCGCCCTGGCCGGCATGATTGGCAGCAAGGCGCTGCTGGTGGTCGATGGAAGCGCACTGAAGTCCGTGGCCGCTGGCGAGACCCACCAGGGCGTCAAGGTCATTTCCACTTCGGGCGATCAGGCCGTCATTGAGCAGTCGGGCAAGCGCCAGACGCTACGGGTCGGCGAGGCGCCCGTGAGCATGGGCGGCAACGCGGGTGGCAGCGGACGCGGCAGCCGGATTGTGCTGCTGGAGAGCAGTGGCGGCCACTTCATGACGGCCGGACAGATCAACGGCCGTGCTGTTCAGTTCATGGTCGACACTGGCGCGACCAGCATTGCCATGAGCGCGTTTGACGCCGAGCGCGCCGGTATCAACTACAAAACCGGGCAGCCCGTACGCATGTCCACGGCCAACGGCGAGTCCATGGGCTACCGCATCAAGCTCAATTCCGTGCGCATCGGCGATGTGGAGTTGTACGAGGTCGATGCCGTGGTGACACCCCAGCCCATGCCCTTCGTGCTGCTGGGCAACAGCTTTTTAACGCGCTTTCAGATGAAACGTGAAAACAACCTGATGACGCTGGACAAGCGTTACTGAACGGCTTATTTGCCGGGATGTTTGGCAGACGGCTTAACGGATCTGGAAGCCCCGAGTTTCGATTCGGTGCCCTTCAGCAGCTTGTTGATGTTCTCGCGGTGGCGATATAGCAGCAGCGCACTGATGGCGACCAGCATGACCGTGATGCTTTTGTCGACATACCAGGCACCCCGGTCGCCCAGCAGGTAAAACAGCGGCGCAAACACCGCAGCAGCCAGCGACGCCAGCGAGGA
>DASUIO010000077.1:0-3166 GCA_036279755.1 Polaromonas sp.
GGAAGTGCCCGGCCTGGGTGACCGCGGCCCCCGCATGCTCAGCAAACAGGCATTGGCAAGCGTCATTGAAGCACGTGTCGAGGAAATTTTCTCGCTGGTCCAGGAAAAGATCCGCGACTCGGGTTACGAGGAAGTGCTGTCCTCGGGCATCGTGATTACCGGCGGCAGCGCGGTGATGCCCGGCATGGTCGAGCTCGGTGAGGACATCTTCCTCAAACCCGTGCGGCGCGGCATACCGCGCTACTCCAGCGCGCTCTCAGACATGGTGGCCCAGGCCAGGGCCGCCACAGTGATGGGCCTGCTTGAAGAAGCCCGGCTGGCGCGCATGCGGGGCTACAAGGTGGCGCAGAAGGCGGGCAGCATGCACAACGCCTTCGGTCGTGTCAAAGACTGGTTTGTGGGGAATTTCTGATGAAAAAATCTTCAAGCTTCATGGCGACCAGCTTCGTGGTCCGACTTTCGTGGTGTATCCATTTAGGAGGCGCAGACCCACCGGCATGACAGGCCATGTCATGCATAAAAACGTTTAAGAATCTTTGGCAACTGCAATTTACAGACAGGAGGCTCCCAATGAGCATCGAAATGATTGAAATCGAAGAGTTCAACCAGGGCACACAGATCAAGGTGATCGGTGTCGGTGGTGGTGGCGGTAACGCGGTCGGGCACATGATTGCCTGCGGCGTGCAGGGCGTCGAGTTCATCTGCGCCAACACCGACGCGCAGGCGCTCAACCGCGCCAGCGCGCACAAGACCATCCAGCTGGGCGGCAGCGGTTTGGGTGCAGGCAGCAAGCCCGACAAAGGCCGGGATGCGGCCGAACTGGCGGTTGACGACATTCGCAACGCCATTGCCGGCGCGCACATGCTGTTCATCACCGCCGGCATGGGCGGCGGTACCGGCACTGGTGCAGCACCCGTGATCGCGCGCGTGGCCAAGGAGATGGGCATTTTGACGGTCGGTGTGGTGACCAGGCCTTTCGAATTCGAAGGTGGCCGCCGCATGACCAATGCCGATCAGGGCCTGACCGAACTGGAGGCCAATGTGGACTCGCTGATCGTCGTGCTCAACGAAAAGCTGCTGGAAGTGCTCGGCGATGACGTGACCCAGGATGAAGCCTTTGCTCACGCCAACGACGTGCTGAAAAATGCCGTCGGCGGCATCGCCGAAATCATCAATGTGCCCGGCCACGTCAACGTCGACTTTGAAGACGTGCGCACCGTGATGGGCGAGCCTGGCAAGGCCATGATGGGTACGGCCAAGGCCAACGGCCCTGACCGCGCGCGCATTGCCGCCGAACAAGCCGTGGCCTGCCCTTTGCTGGAAGGCATTGACCTGTCGGGCGCCAAGGGTGTGCTGGTATTGATCAGTGCAGCCAAAGGCTCGCTCAAATTGAGCGAATCCAAGCTGGCGATGAACACCATCCGTGCCTATGCTTCGCCCGACGCGCATGTGATCTATGGCACGGCTTACGACGACGAACTCGGCGATGACATCCGTGTCACGGTGGTTGCCACGGGTCTGAGCCGCCAGGGTGTGCGTCGCCACGCACCGCCGCTGCAGGTATTGCGCACGGGCACCGACAACGTGTCGTTCAACATGCCCAGCCTCAATGCGGTGTCGGGCATTGCAGGCGCGCTACAGGGCGCCATGGGAGCCATGGGGTCTGCGCAACCCGATTACGGCAACCTGGATATTCCCAAGGTCTGGCGCACCAACCGCACCCAAGCGGCGGCCAAGGTGGATGCGCTGTCTTCCGGCGGCATGGATGATTTTGAAATCCCGGCTTTCCTGCGCAAGCAGGCCGACTGATATTGCCCCACTGCCGGATTCGGCGCTCATGCGTCGATTTGTTTCATGGCGCTCATCCTGTGGCGGAGGATGCGTTTGCCTGAGACGGGGAACTTGGGATTAACGCGCTGGTTAATCCAAAAGCGTTTGACGTATTGACCAACAAGCGCCTATCCGGCGCTCGAAGTTGGCTTGCAGGGCCGCTTTTTTATAATGAAGTCGGCCATTTGGAGTTCGCCTGAAGTGTTCAGTCCAAACGGAGGATAAGTGCTTTATTCCACAAGGAAAATAGTTATTTCCTTGTGGAATTTCACGGACTCTGGATCAAGACAGGGAAAAAACACCTTATTAAAATGCCGTCTCGCTCATGCGGGATACGCAAAACAACGTTCAATCAAATATACTGATCCGGCGATCCCCTATTAATTTCATTTCGTTTTTGCAAACGAGTGCCCCTCTCAACTCTTACAAGGAAAATCTACTCATGTCGAATTTTAGTGAACTACAGCAGCAAATTAACGAAGCCGAAGCCAAAGTAAACGAACTGCGCAAAAAGCTGGAGGAAGAGCGCAAGGGTGAACGGACGCAGGCCATCGCCGCAGCAAGGGAGTTAATCAAGGCTCATGGGCTTAGTGCCGCCGAGTTGGGTTTTTCGGGCAAAACCCCGGGTAAGCGCGCATTAGGCGACAAACGCACCATTGTCCCGCCTAAATACCAGGATCCCGCTAGCGGAAAAACCTGGACTGGTCGCGGCAAGTCGCCTGCATGGTTGGCGGCCCAAGTGGCGGCAGGTCGCAACAAACAGGACTTTCTGATTTAAAGACCTGAAGTCCGCCGGCTTGAGGCGATGCCGTCAGCATGCAAATTTAATAATGAATTGTCATGCCAACTTTGCGCTGAACAGCCATGAAAAGTCGGCGGAAAATTGACCGTGGCGGCTCATTTTCATTTTCAATTTCAATTTCCCAAGCCCGACAGGTCACTAACTTTCTAGAAGCCATTCCCTAAATTCCGATGCGTTAAGGGCTTATATTTTTAGGCGTGCACCGCCAGTGCCTTGCACCAAGCTGTCACAACATTCCACAACCCTAGTCTGTCTGGAGTCCATCATGGTCAAGAAACTGCAAAAAGCGAGCGCCGACAAAAATACCGGCCCGCAGTTGTCGGGCGCAGTCAAGGAGTCAGCGCAGCAAATCTGGCTGGCTGGCTTGGGCGCTTTTTCCAAAGCGCAGGAAGAAGGCGGCAAGGTGTTTGAAGCGCTGGTGAAGGAAGGCCTCACGATCCAGCGTAAAACGCAAGCGGCTGCCGAGGAAAAAATGACTGAAGCCACCAGCAAAATGGCCAATATGGCCACCGATATCCAGTCCAGGGCGGGCCA
>DASUIO010000078.1:0-2731 GCA_036279755.1 Polaromonas sp.
GCTTACAACCGTCTGGTGCGTCTCAAGAACACCATCGGCAATGCCTTCGGCCAGATCGATGTCCAGCTCAAGCGCCGCTATGACCTGATCCCCAATCTGGTCGATGCCGCCAAAAAATATCTGCAGCACGAGCAGAGCACGCTCGAAGCGGTGATTGCCGCGCGCAAGCACGCGCTTAGCGCCAGCGATGCCGTGCGCAGCCATCCGGCCCATGCGGGCGCCGTGACCGCATTGGTCGCCGCCGAGCAGGCGCTGGACGGCAGCCTGGGGCGCCTGTTTGCGGTGGCCGAGGCCTACCCCGAGCTCAAGGCCGACCAGACCATCCGCGAGCTCAGCGAAGAACTGACCAGCACCGAAAACAAGGTCGGTTTTGCCCGGCAGGCCTACAACGACGCCGTGCTCGACTACAACAATGCGCAAGGGCAATTCCCGGCGCTGCTGATCGCCCGCCTGTTTGGCTTTGCACCGTCGGCCATGCTGCGCGCCACCGAGAGCGCGCTGGAGCGTCAGGCGGTCCGCATCCAGATGTGAACTGCGGCCTGATTATTCACCGTCACGACCATGCGTTTTTTTGATCGGCAAGAGGAGGCTCGGGCGCAAACCTTCCGGCTGCTGCTGCTGTTTGGCTTGACGCTGATGGCTTTGCTGCTGGCCGTCAACGCCGCGCTGGCGCTGGCCTGGCGTGCCGTGTCGCCGGGATTCAGCGGCTATCCGGCCTATTTTTTTAGTGTCAACACGGCGGTGACCCTGCTGTTTGTGCTCGGCGGCTGGTGGCTGGAGACTTCCGCGCTGCATGGCGGCGGTGAAAAACTGGCGCGCCGGGTCGGTGCGCGCGAGGCCCGGCCCGCCAGCCGCGAGTCCGAGCGCAAGTTGTGCAACATCGTCAGCGAACTGGCCATTGCCGCCGGCATGAAGCCGCCCCAGCCCATGGTGCTCCCGCGGGAGGACGGCATCAACGCCTTTGCCGCCGGTTGGGACGAGGATAATGCCGTGGTGGCCGTCACCCAGGGTGCGCTCGACGGCTTGAGCCGCGATGAACTGCAGGGCCTGGTGGCCCACGAGTTCAGCCATCTGCGTGAAGGCGATACCCGCCTGAACATGCGGCTGGCCGGCATGGTGTTCGGGCTGGAGATGATTTTCAATCTGGGCCGCAGCATGTGCGAAGCCGATGAAGACGGCCACCGCTCTTTTCTGGCCCTGCCTGGCGTCGCCATCCTGGCCACCGGCTCTCTGGGCTGGCTGGCGGGGCGGGCGCTGAAGGCCGCCGTGTCGCGCCAGCGCGAGTTTCTGGCCGATGCGCGGGCCGTGCAGTTCACCCGCAGCAAGGACGGGCTGGGCGGCGTACTGCGCAAGGTGGCGGGCCAGCAGGCGCAGGGCAGTAGCCCATCGCACAGCTTGCACCCGCTGGTGCAGCACATGCTGCTGGTCAGCGGCACGACCCAGGACCGCTGGTTTGCGACGCACCCTCCCTTGGCCGAGCGCATCCGCCGCATCTATGGGCGGCCGATGACTGCGCTGTCTGCCGGGCGCGATGACGAGGGCGTGACGCGGCCCGATGCGATTTTTTGAAATGTTTTAGGAAACCGATGCAAGATCACCCGACCCAAGTCCCTCTGTGGCGCCAGCTTCAGGGGGCGGCTTCCCTGTTAATGGCTGTTCGAGACGGCCAATCCATGACCGCCGCGCTGGAAGATGTGGACGCGACGCTCCGGCCCGGCGTCCAGTCGCTCGGCTTTCATGTGCTGCGCTGGCTGGGTCGCGCCGAGGCCTTGCGCCAGCAACTGGCCAAGCGCCCGCCACCGCCTGAGGCTGATGCCTTGCTCTGTGTGGCGCTGGGGTGCATGGCCCCCACGTTCGGCACTGACGTGTCCTCTCTGCCCCCCGAGGGGGCTAATTTTCCTAGAGGCGGCCCGTCGGAAAATTCCGCAGGCGTACCCATGTACACGCTGTACACCCTGGTCGATCAAACCGTTGAAGCGGCCAAACGCAGCGAAGCCACCCGGCACCAGGCCAGCTTCATCAATGGTTGCCTGCGCCGCTTTTTGCGCGAGCGCGACGCGCTGGTGGCGCTGACCGAGAAAAGTCCGCAAGCCGTCTGGAACCATCCGCAGTGGTGGATAGATCAGGTGCGCAAAGATCACCCGGCGCACTGGCAGGCTATTTTGCAGGCCAACAACAGCCGGGCTCCGCTGATACTCCGGGTTAATGAACGGAAAACGACTCAAGCCCGGTATTTGCAGGCGCTTGCGGCGATCAATATAGAAGCGTCTCCCGTGGGGGAGAATGGCGTGATCCTGGCTGCAGCGCGCCCCGTGGCCGCGCTGCCGGGCTTTGCCGAAGGGCATTTTTCGGTGCAGGACGCCGCGGCCCAGTTGGCCGCGCCCTTGCTGCTGAAAGGCTTGCCCGCAGCCGGCGAAGGAAACGCCCGCCTCAGGATCCTCGACGCTTGCGCCGCGCCCGGCGGCAAAACCGCCCACCTGCTGGAGTTGGCGGACTGCGAAGTGACCGCGCTGGATATCGACGCCCGCCGCTGTGAGCGCATCGCGCAGAACCTGCAGCGCCTGGGTCTGCACGCGGACATCGTGGTGGGCGACGCCGGCAAGCCCGATGCCTGGTGGGATGGCCGGCTCTATGACGGCATCTTGCTGGATGCGCCTTGCACCGCCTCGGGCATCGTTCGGCGCCACCCCGACGTGCGCTGGCTGCGCCGGCCGACCGACATCGGCCAGCT
>DASUIO010000079.1:0-2559 GCA_036279755.1 Polaromonas sp.
GCCGACGGCCGCGTGACGGTCAATATGGGCGCGCCGGTTTTTGAGCTGGATCGCATTCCCTTCGATGCGGATGGACTGACACCGCAAACCGCAGGGCCATGGCAAAAATGGCCTTTAGCCCTTGAGGGACAGTCGCAATCCGCTCCTGTTTTCATAGCAGCCCTGTCGATGGGGAATCCCCATGCGGTGCAGCTCGTGGGCGATGTGGACAGCGCGCCGGTGATGCAAACCGGTCCGCTGATTGAGCACCATGTGCGCTTTCCCAAGCGGGTAAATGCGAGTTTCATGCAGGTCGTCTCGCGCAGCCAGATCCGCCTTCGGGTGTACGAACGGGGCACTGGCGAAACGCTGGCCTGCGGCACGGGCGCCTGTGCGGCGGTGGTGGCGGGCATACGCTGGGGCCTGCTGGATGCGCGGGTCGATGTGTTGACGCGCGGCGGCCAGCTGACGATCGAATGGCCGGGTCAGCTCGATGCGCCGGTCATGCTGACCGGCCCGGCCACCACGGTGTTTGCGTCAGAAATCGAAGTCCCCGACGCGCTTTGACGGATGGCTTCCAAAAAACGGGTGAAGCGCAGCCCCGGGCAGGGCTCTTTGCGAGACTCACAAAACTGGCGACAATGCCGACATGAATCCAACTGAACACCCCATCACCGAAGACGATATCGCCGACTTTCTGGTCAACACGCCCGACTTCTTCGAGCGTCACGCCGAACTGCTGGCCTCGGTGCAGCTCTCCAGCGGGCACGGCAATCGCGCAGTCAGCCTGCAGGAGCGCCAGGCCGGCATGTTGCGCGAGAAAATCAAGGGTCTGGAGACCCGGGTAGTCGAGATGATCCGGCATGGGCAGGACAATGTGGCGATTGCCGACAAGATGCAGCGCTGGACCCGCAAGCTGATGCAGACGGTGCATGCGCGCGACTTGCCTGACGCCATCGTCGAAGGGATCACTGCCGAGTTCCAGATTCCGCAAGCCGCCATCAAGGTCTGGCGCGTCAATGGCATTTTCTCGGACGAGCGTTTTGCCACCGGTGTCAGCAGCGATGCGCAGATCTTTGCCTCCTCGCTGACCACGCCTTACTGCGGCGTCAATTCAGGGTTCGAAGCCGTCGACTGGCTGCCTGAGCCAGCGCTGGCACTGTCGCTGGCCCTGATTCCCCTGCGCGCTGCTCCCGGGGCGCAGGTGGTGGGCCTGCTGGTGCTGGCTTCACCCGATCCCGAGCGCTTCCAGAGCGGCATGGGCACCGATTTTCTCGAACGACTGGGCGAGTTGGCAGGCGCGGCCCTGTCGCGCCTGCGCGCCCAGTCCCCCGCCCAGACCACCAGCCAGTAAGCGCCACCATGACGCAGACAGCGACTCCTGCGTCTGGACTTCCTGAATCTGCCCCGGCAGCGCATCCGCTGGTGACGCGCTACCTGGCGCATGTGCGCGTTGAAAAACGTCTGGCCCAACGCACCGTAGAGCTTTACACGCTGGACTTGCAAAAGCTGCAAGCCAACGCCGACCAGGCCGGTGTGGCGCTGACAGAGGTGCACAGCAGCCACCTGCGACGCTGGGTCGCGCAGATGCACAGCGCCGGGCGCAGCGGCCGCGGAATTGCGCTTATTTTGTCGGGCTGGCGCGGTTTTTATACCTGGCTGGGCCGCGAAGGCCTGGTGGCCAGCAACCCGGTGCAGGATGTGCGTGCGCCCAAAACCGCGAAGCCCCTGCCCAAGGCCTTGAGCGTGGATGAGGCGGTTCAATTGGCCAGCTACCAGTCTGGGGGCGGCGAGAGCAACCCGCATCTGGAGGCGCGCGACCAGTGCATGACGGAGCTTCTCTACGGCTGCGGGCTGCGCATTGGCGAACTGGTCGGGCTGGACGTGCGGGCCAGCGGCCGGGCGCTTGGCTGGGTGGACATGGACGCTGCGGAGGCGCACGTGCTTGGCAAGGGCTCGAAGCGGCGCAGCGTGCCGGTCGGCAGCAAGGCCCTGCAATCGCTGCAGAAATGGCTTGCCATGCGCAGCAGCTGGGTCCGGGAAGGCGTGGCAGACGGGCAAGCGCTCTTCATCAACCAACGCGGCACGCGGCTCACGCCGCAGCACATCCGCGTGCGTTTGAAGCTGCGCTCCCTGAAAGCCGGACTGGCGACGCCAGTGCATCCGCACATGCTGCGCCACTCGTTTGCCAGCCACGTACTGCAGTCCAGCGGGGACTTGCGCGCGGTGCAGGAGTTGCTGGGCCACGCCAGCATCACGAGCACACAGATCTACACCCGACTTGATTTTCAGCACTTGGCCAAGGTTTATGACGCAGCGCATCCGCGGGCCCTTTCGTCCGGCAAGGTCGTCGCCAAAAAAATACTGCCAAAAATTTAAATAGCCGTATGCCGGCCTTAAATCACCTTTGAAATCAGGCTGGCCGCAAAGCTCAGCAGTATCGTGGTGGTCACCGGAATAAACCACTCGCGGCCAAACAGCCGAAAGCGCAGGTCGCCGGGCAGTTTTCCAAAGCCGAATTTTTGCAGCAGCGGGCTGAACCAGCTGATGAAAACCAACGCGAGAAAAATGACGATGAAC
>DASUIO010000080.1:0-3995 GCA_036279755.1 Polaromonas sp.
CCATGAACATACGATGGAAACCCAACGCCACGGTGGCGGCCGTGATTGAACGCACGATGGACGGCGTCCAGAAATTCCTGCTGGTCGAAGAGGAAACCCGGGACGGCCTGAAGCTCAACAACCCCGCTGGCCACCTGGACCCCGGCGAAAGCCCGCTGCAAGGCTGCGTGCGGGAAACGCTGGAAGAGACGGCCTATCACTTCACGCCGACGGCGCTGGTGGGGGTGTACATGTCGCGCTTTGAGCGGGCCGTTCCGGGGCGAGACACGCCCATGGACATCACCTATCTGCGCTTTGCGTTTTGCGGCGAGCTCGGCGAGCATGTGGCTGGCCAGCCCCTGGACGAAGGCATTGTGCGCACCGTCTGGCTAACGGCCGATGAAATCAGAGCCTGCGCGCACCGGCACCGAAGCCCCTTGCTGCTCCAATGCATCGACGACTATCTCGCCGGGCAGCGCTATCCGCTGGCGCTGATCACCACCGATGACAGCATCTACCAGAGCGCCAAACCTAAAATACCGGAATGCACAAACAACGGATAGTGGTCGGCTTAAGCGGCGGTGTCGATTCGGCCGTGACGGCGCACCTGCTCAAGCAGCAGGGTCACGAGGTCATCGGCATCTTCATGAAGAACTGGGAAGACGATGACGACAGCGAGTTCTGCTCGTCCAACATCGACTTCGTGGATGCGGCGGCCGTGGCCGACGTGATTGGCATCGAGATCGAGCACGTCAACTTCGCCGCCGACTACAAGGACAGGGTGTTCGCCGAGTTCCTGCGCGAATACCAGGCGGGCCGCACACCCAACCCCGACATCCTGTGCAATGCCGAAATCAAGTTCAAGGCGTTTTTAGACCACGCGATGCGGCTGGGCGCTGACAAAATTGCCACCGGCCATTACGCCCGGGTCCGCAAAAACGACGCGACCGGCCTGCACGAACTGCTCAAGGGCCTGGACCCGGCCAAGGACCAAAGCTACTTTTTGCACCGGCTGAACCAGGCGCAACTCTCAAAAACGCTGTTCCCGGTCGGTGAACTGCTCAAGACCGAAGTGCGGCGCATCGCCGATGAAATAGGCTTGCCGAACGCGAAGAAAAAAGACTCCACCGGCATCTGCTTTATTGGCGAACGGCCCTTCCGCGAATTTTTGAACCGCTACATCGCCAAGGCGCCTGGCCCCATCAAAGACGACAAGGGCCGCATTCTGGGCGAGCATGTGGGCCTGTCTTTTTACACCCTGGGCCAGCGTCAGGGCTTGGGAATCGGCGGCGTGAAAGCCAGGGGCGCCGAACTCAAGGCCGCGCAGGCACGCGGGCAGCGCGGCGTGGGCGAGCACGAGCCGTGGTTTGTCGCGCGCAAGGACCTGGAAACCAACACCTTGTGGGTGGTGCAAGGCCATGAGCACCCGTGGCTGCAGTCCACGGCGCTCAGCGCCCAGGACTGCAGCTGGGTGGCTGGCACTGCGCCCGCACCAGGCGCGATGGCGGCCAAAACCCGTTATCGGCAGCTTGACGCGGCCTGCGAGGTGCGCAGCGCCACAGCCACCGACTGCGAATTGGTGTTTTCACAGCCCCAGTGGGCTGTCACGCCCGGGCAATCAGCGGTGCTTTATCAGGGCGAGGTCTGCCTGGGCGGCGGCGTGATTGCGTCGAGCAATGTGCAGAATCTGCCTGACCGGCCGGATCGTGCGAAATATTGAGTAAAATCAGGCTTCAGACCAATCAGTACGGTTGCCATAAGCTACACTATTTATAGCAACGAAACCCCCAATCACCGTATCAAAACGCTGACTCGACGTAAGAATAAATGTAGTTGGAGCCGCCGTTGACGTTGCCGAGCAGGCGGGACGATCTGAAAATTCCGGAACGGTGCGACACACCGAAGCCGATATAGGTTTCTTTCAGCGCGCGCGAGCCCACGATGTCGCCCAGGCTCACGTCAAGGGTAGGGTCCAGGTATTGCAACAGACGCGACGCCAGTTCCCCATTGATGGCCTGGCTGGAGGCCTCGATATAGGGAACCCGCTGCGCCAGCGAAACGCCCATGCCCATCCCAAGCCGTGTCTTGACCCGGCCGCTCCACGGAAAGCCGGAATAAAACGCCTTCATGAACAGATCCAGCTGCATGCCGTTGGACTGCAGTCCGCGGTCGTCGTGGTAGGTCAGGCCCGCATAGCCGACCACATCCACCGGCCAGCCATTGAGGTTGCGGATAAACGGCCTGCCGACCTGAACCCCCACAATGCTGGTCGGGTTGACGCTGGCGGTCGAGAGACAGCGCGCCGTGATGATCTTCACCAGGTGGCAACCGTCTTCGGTGGCTTTGCCGTAGAGCATCTTGACGTAGGTGGGGGAGCCTTCTTTGGCCCAGCCACGCTCATGGCTGCCGAAGTCATAGGCCGCGCCCACATACACGGCGGGCAGCACGCGCTGCTGCACGATGGGACTGTTTTTGGTCTGACTGCTCAGCACGGTGGCGGAAACGCCCGCCAGCAGACGCCAGCGCTGCGACACATCGTAAGAGCCGTACAGCCCGGCCGTGGTGTTGATGCCCGCGCCAGGCGCATAGGCCGGACGGCCGGGCGTGGCTTCGCTGGCTTGCACGCCGTAGTAATAGTTGTTGAGCCTGGCATCGCGCCAGGCCAAGGTCAGGCTGGGGCGCAGCGTCCAGGGCCCGGACCGCCATTCATGGGTGTAGCCCAGGCGAAACTCCGTGCCTTTGGAGGTATTTCCCGCATCGTGCAACAGCTCGGCCTGCAAGCGGCCCCAGGGCTGGCGGTAACGGTAGGACAAGCCGACATCCAGGCCGGAATCACGCATCGCCATACCCGCGAGGCTGCTCGGCACGCGCACTGTCGGAAAGCCCTCCAGGCGTCGCTCCACCAGCAGGTCCAGCCGCTGCTCGCTGCCGTTGAGCAGCTTCACGCCGACCCGGTTGGCATGAAGAAAAAGCCGTTGCCCTTCATAAAGGTAGAGCGGCAACAGGTCGTAGCGGGTGCCCGCATCCCGGTAAGGCGAGCGCTCAATGCCTGTGACCAAGCCCAGCCCCGCGCTGCTGGGCTCCGGCAAAATATCCGTGAGCGGCTCAATGTTGCCATTCGCGCTGGCGGGCGTCATGGCGGACAAACCGGCAGCCAACAAGGCGGCACCGACAAATGAGCAGGAAGGTCCAAAGCTTTTCATCGTTCACTTACTTTTTAAAAACTCGTTACAGACACGCCTGATTCACTCGCTCTGAGGCGGCTGCGCTTCACCATAAAATTAGCAATAAAGCAGGGCCTCAGCCCATAGACTGCGGGCCTGATAGGCTATCAATTTAATTGCAATGAAGGATTAAAAAAGCCCGCGTGATGTGGGCTTTTTTTGGACATGATCACTGCCTGAGCGGCCACCTCTAAAACGGGATATCGTCATCCATGTCGTCAAAACCGCTAGCGGCCTTGGAGGGTGCGGGCGCTGGCCTTGGCGCAGCTGCGGGTGCGCGGGGTGCAGGTGCGGCGGCTTGGCGTGGGGCCTCATAACCGCCACCCTCATCACCGCCGGGGCCGCCCATGCCCTGGCGGCTGCCCAGCATCTGCATCTGGTCGGCGCGGATTTCGGTGGTGTATTTTTCGACACCGCTCTGGTCGGTCCATTTTCGCGTGCGCAGGCTGCCTTCCACATAGACCTGCGAGCCCTTGCGCAGGTACTGGCCGACGATTTCAGCGAGGCGCCCATTGAACACCACGCGGTGCCATTCGGTGGCCTCCTTCATTTCGCCGGACTGCTTGTCCTTCCACTTGTCGGTGGTGGCGATGGTGACGTTGGCCACCTGGTCGCCGCTGGGAAAGCTGCGCATTTCTGGGTCGCGGCCCAAGTTGCCGACGATGATGACTTTGTTGACGGATGCCATGACATGTTCTCCTGAGCTGATCTCTAAAGCTGATTTTCAGAGTTTAACTGGCCGGGACGCATTGCGCCCCGGCGCCTTCATGGGCCAGGCGATCAGCAGCCACA
>DASUIO010000081.1:0-5030 GCA_036279755.1 Polaromonas sp.
TAGGCCTTGTGCTCGGGCGGAGCGTCATAGCCGCCCTTGCCGGCGTGGGCCACGCCCACTTCGATCATCACATGGCTGGGCGGCGTAAAGCGACAGATCTGCCAGCGGTCCACCGGCACGTCGTCGGCCAAGTTGTTGCCGCGCAAGGCCAGCTTCCAGAACGGTGGCGGCATGATGTTTTCCATGAAACGGCTCGTCACCACCTCATCGCCGTCGACGGTGGTCTTGCACGGCACTTCATCGATTTCCTTCTGGCCGATGCTGCCGGAATGCACATAGGTTTCATGCGTCAGATCCATCAGATTGTCGATCATCAGCCGGTAGTCGCAGTTGATGTGGTACATGCCACCGCCATAAGCCCATTCGGGATTGTCGTACCAGTCGAGGTGCGGGATTTTTGCGGGATCGGCCTGCGCTGCATCGCCCGGCCAGACCCAGATGAAGCCGTAACGCTCCACCACCGGGTAGCTGCGGATTTGCGGAAAGCCCCGCACGCGCTGGCCCGGCATGGCAATGGTCTTGCCCTCACAACCCATCTCCAGGCCATGGTAGCCGCAGACCAGTTTGCCTTCGCTCACAAAACCAAGCGACAAAGGGGCGCCCCGGTGCGGGCAGAAGTCTTCCAGCGCAGCCACGCGGCCTTGCTCGCCCCGGTAGAAGACGATGCGCTCGCCGCAGATCTTGCGGCCGAGCGGCTTTGAGTCGATTTCGTCGGGGGTGCAGGCAACATACCAGGTGTTTTTCGGGAACATGATGATTGACCTTTCTTTCAGTTCGGCAAGTCCGCGTTTCGTGCGCTCGGACCAGGTTGCCGGGTTTCAGGATGGATGGCGCTGGGGAAGTTGTTATCCGTGCGGTTCGGCCCGGGCGACGCCCAGCAGGCGATCAAGCAGCTCGGGCTGCTCGCTCAAATCCTCCGCTGCACCGCTGTGTACCACCGTGCCATGGTCGAGCACCACGGCGCGGTGACTGATGGCCAGAATGGCCTGCGGATGCTGCTCCACGATGATGGCCGACAGGCCCTCGTCGCGCGTGATGCGGGCAATGGCACGCAGCAACTCTTCCACGATGATGGGCGCCAGTCCTTCCAGTGGCTCGTCGAGCAGCAGCAGCTTGGGGTTGAGCACCAGCGCGCGGCCGACGGCCAGCATTTGCTGTTCACCCCCCGAAAGCTGGGTGCCGAGGTTAGTCTTGCGCTCGGCCAGGCGCGGGAACATCTCGTAAACACGCGCGGGCGTCCAGGGCGAGGCGGCCCGGCCTGCCCTTCCCGGCCGGGCCACGGCGGTGAGGTTTTCGTGCACCGTGAGCGATTTGAAGATATTGCGCTCCTGCGGCACCCAGCCAATGCCCGCTGCCGCACGTTCGTGGGATGCCAGCTTGTGGAGAGCCATGCCACCCAGCATGATGCTGCCAGCGTGCTGGCGGGTGGCCCCCGCCAAGGTGTTGATCAGGGTGGTTTTTCCTGTGCCATTGCGACCCAGCAGCGCCAGTGTCTGGCCCTCGGCCAGCGACAGCGAAATCCCGGTCAGCACCACGGCTTCGCCGTAACCCGCGCTCAAATTCTCTACTTTCAGCAGATCATTAGGCATGGCCAGCCTCCTCGCCATGACCCAGGTACACGGCCTTCACCTGCGGATCATTGGCGATCTGGTCCGGCGTGCCCTCGGTCAAGACCGTGCCGTTGACCAGCACCGTCATGCGCTTGGCAAAGCTGAAAACCAGATCCATGTCATGTTCAATCAAAAGCACCGACACATCGGCCGGCAGCGCTGCCACGGTTTGCAGCAACTCTTCGCGCTCGCCCGCGGGCACACCGGCCACCGGTTCGTCAAGTAGTAACACCCGCGGCTCGCAGGCCAGTGCAATGGCAATCTCCAGCAAACGGCGCTTGCCGTAAGCCAGCACGTTAGTGGTCTGGTTCATGACGCTGGTGAGGTGGAACTGCTCCAGCAGCTCTTCGCAGCGTTGGTTCACGGCAGCATTCGATCCCAGCGCCTGCCACCACTTGCCGCCCAAGCCGCGGTGTTGCGACACCGTGAGCGCCAGCGTTTCCATCGGCGTGAGCGTGTCAAACAGCTGGTTGATCTGAAAAGTGCGCACCATGCCGCGTCGCACGCGCTGATGCGGCGCAAGCCCGGTGATGTCCTGCCCTTCCAGCGTGATGCGCCCTGCCGTGGGCTCCAGCACGCCAGTGAGTAAATTGATCAAGGTGGTTTTGCCCGCACCATTCGGGCCGATGAGCGCATGACGCGCGCCGCGTTGAAGATTCAGTGTCACGTTATTGGTGGCGGTGATGCCTCCAAAACGCATCACCAGACCTTGCGCGGACAGCACGGTTTCGTTGTGACTGGTGCTCATGCCTTGGGCCCGCCAAAAAATCGCGGAAACCAGGTCCAGGGCCGAATCAACCGCTCACGACCCACCAGCACCAGCACCACCAGGAACAAGCCAATCCAGAAGGTCCAGTACTGCGGGGTGATGGCGGAAATCAGATCCTGCATCAGCTTGAACACAATTGCCCCGGCCACGCCGCCATAGAGCCAGCCCGTGCCGCCCACCACCAACACCAGCATCACATCGGCCGAGCGATGAAACTCAAACACGTCCAGCGAGGCAAACCCGGTGGTTTGCGCCAGCAAGGCACCCGCAGCGCCCGCCATGCCAGCAGCCACGGTGTAAATCACCGAAAGCCGCTGGGTAACCGGAATGCCGATGGCCATGGCCCGCAAGCGATTGTCACGGATGGCCTTGAGCGTGGCACCAAACGGGGAGTTCACCAGGCGTCGCGCCAGCACAAAGAGCACCAGCAACACGCTGATCGAATACCAGGCGGCCGTGCGCCCGGACAAATCGAACTCGAACCGCCCCAGCACCGGCCCCATCACCACGCCTTGCAGG
Source organism: Polaromonas sp. (assembly GCA_036279755.1). Classification (GTDB taxonomy): domain Bacteria; phylum Pseudomonadota; class Gammaproteobacteria; order Burkholderiales; family Burkholderiaceae_C; genus Polaromonas. The sequence continues at coordinate 2,899 of DASUIO010000081.1, forward strand.
CCATCGGCGCCGCCTGTGAGCCAGTCGAGTTTGTTGGCCAGCTCCATCAGGATCAGACCCACGCCCAGGGTGACCATCAATCGGGTGAGGTCGCTGCCGCGGATGATGGTCATGCTGCATACGGCGCCCAGTACCGTGGACACCACAATGGCCACGGCCATGCCGACCAGCGGATCGGGCATGACCAGCTTGGCGAACAACGCAGCGGTGTACGCGCCCATGCCAAAAAAAGCCGCATGGCCCAGCGACACAATGCCCGTAAAACCCAGAATAAGATCCAGCGACACGGCAAACAGGGCCACGATGGCAATCTCGTTGATGATGAGCGCATGGCGCGCGAGCAGCAGGGGCGAGGCCAGCGCCAGCACCCACAAGGCCAGTTCCCAAGGCTTCCAGCGGCGAGTCGTCATCAGTGCATTCATGGAGGTCAGGGCGTTCTTCATGATTTACCGCCCTTGCGTACAAACAGGCCTTGGGGGCGCCAAATCAGAATGGCGATCATCAGACAATACACAATAAAAGCCCCGAGTTTGGGGACGTAGTACTTGCCGGCTACATCCGCAATGCCCAGCATCAGGGCCGCCAACAGGGGCCCGGTGATGCTTGAGGTGCCGCCCACCGCCACCACGATCAAAAAATAGATCATGAACTTGAGCGCAAAGGTGGGGTCAAGCCCCAGCACCTCGGCTCCCAGCGCACCGCCCAGTCCGGCCAGGCCAGAGCCCACGGCGAAGGTGGACAAAAACACCACATTGACGTTGATGCCCAAACCGGCGGCCACGCGCTGGTCATCCACCGACGCGCGCAAACGGCTGCCAAAACGCGTTTTGGTCAGCACAAATTGCAGGCCCACCGTGAGCGCTGCGCACACCGCAATGATGAACAGGCGGTAGTGGCCCATGCCCAGCATCCAGGCGCCCTCGCCCAGCTCGGTGCGGCCCTTGAGCCACTCGGGCAGCTGGATGATTTGCTGGGTGGAGCCAATAAAGTAATCAGCACTGGCGACGGCCATGAAGGTCAGGCCAATGGAAAACAGCACCTGGTCCAGATGCGGCTTGTGATAAAGCGGCCGATAAAGCGTGCGCTCCAGAATGCCGCCCAGCAGCGCCGCACCCAAAAACGCCAGGGGAAGGCACACGAGAAAAGGTACACCCACGCGCTGCATGAGCAGCACGGTGATGTAGCCACCCACCATGGCAAAGGCGCCGTGCGCAAGGTTGATGAAATTCATCAATCCCATGGTCACGGCCAGCCCCACGGCAAGAATGAACAACAGCATGCCGTAGGCGATGCCATCGAAGAGGATAGTCAGCATTCAAACATCCGTTCGATCCGGGCTTATCAAAGAAAACACCGCCTCCCCGAGCCAATGAGCAGCTCGGGGCAGACGGCGTGATGGACGCTTACTTGTTTTTGCCGGGATCCTTGACGTCCTTGATCACGTCAAATTCCACGTTATACAGCTGGCCGTCTTTTCGCTCAACCTTGCGCAGGTAAATGTTTTGCACCACGTCGCGGGTTTGCGCATCGATGAACATGGGACCGCGCGGGCTCTCGAAGAGCTGACCCTTCATGGCCGCCAGCAGAGCCTCGCCACCGCCGTTGCCTTTGGTGATTTTGAGCGCTTCGTAGATCACGCGCATGCCGTCATAACCGCCCACGGCCATGAAGTTGGGACGCAGACCCTTGTTGGCCTTGCCGAAGGCTTCAACAAACTTCTTGTTCAGGGCCGAAGGATGTGCGGCGGAGTAGTGGTGAGAAGTGACCACGCCCAAGGCACCGTCGCCCATGTCGTTGAGTTGGTCGTCATCGGTCACGTCACCGGTGCCAATGAGCTTGATGCCGGCCTTGTCCATGCCGCGCTCCAGAAACTGTTTCATCACCGCCGCGCCTGCGCCGGACGGCACAAACACAAACAGGGCGTCAGGTTTGAGGTCGCGCACTTTTTGCAGGAAGGGCGCGAAGTCGGGGTTACGCAGGGGCACACGCAACGACTCGGTCACCTGGCCGCCGTTGAATATCAGGCGCTCTTTAAAGTATTTCTCAGCATCAATGCCGGGGCCGTAGTCGCTGACCAGCGTCACCACTTTCTTGATGCCGTTTTTGGGCGCCCAGTCCCCCATGGCGACAGC
>DASUIO010000082.1:0-5205 GCA_036279755.1 Polaromonas sp.
TCGGCCAAATACGGCGCCCAGTGCATCGTGGTGGCGATTGACGCCAAGCGCCGCAGCGAAGAGGATGCCAAAACCCGTGGCCCGGGCTGGGACGTCTACAGCCACGGCGGCCGAAAAAACACCGGGCTGGATGCCGTGGCCTGGGCCACCGAGATGGCGCGGCGCGGCGCGGGCGAGATTTTGCTGACCAGCATGGACCGCGACGGCACCAAGTCGGGCTTTGACCTGGCGCTGACCCGCGCGGTGAGCGACGCGGTCAGCGTACCGGTGATCGCGTCCGGCGGCGTCGGCAACCTCGACCATCTGGCCGACGGCATACAGATTGGCGGTGCCGATGCGGTGCTGGCCGCCAGCATTTTTCACTACGGCGAATACACGGTACAGCAGGCCAAGCAGCATATGGCCGCGCGCGGCATCCCGGTACGACTTTAAAAGGTTTGAGCTTTTTAATCCTGTGGCCCAAGGTTGGCGGGCACAAGAAGCTATTAATTTAGTAGTAAAAACGGTGGGTTCTGAGCCGCGCCCCGGACAATCACGGACAATGCAAATCATGAATTGGTTAAACGAGCTCCGTTGGGACGACAAGGGCCTGATCCCGGTCATTGCGCAGGAAGCCTCCAGTGGCGATGTGCTGATGTTTGCCTGGATGAACCGCGAGGCGCTGCAAAAAACCGCCGAGCTGGGCCAGGCGGTTTACTTCAGCCGCTCGCGCGGGCGCTTGTGGCACAAGGGTGAAGAGTCTGGCCACTGGCAGGCCGTGCACGAAATACGGCTCGACTGCGACAACGATGTGATCCTGCTCAAGGTGACCCAACTGGGGCACGAACCCGGCATTGCCTGCCACACCGGTCGCCACAGCTGTTTTTTCCAACTCTACAAAGACGGCCAGTGGGTTGTCACCGAGCCGGTCTTGAAAGATCCCGGCAGCATCTACAAATAGTCTGCACTGAAACCAATATGTCCTCCAACGACACCCTCCAGCGCCTGGCGCAAATCATTGAAAGCCGCAAAGCGGCCCAGGGCGGTGACCCGGACAAAAGCTATGTGGCGCGCCTGTTGCACCGGGGTCCCGATGCCTTTTTGAAAAAAATTGGCGAAGAAGCCACCGAAACCGTGATGGCCGCCAAGGACATCGATCACGGCGGTGCCACCCCCGAGCTCAAAGGCAAGCTGGTCGGCGAAGTCGCCGACCTGTGGTTTCACAGCCTGATTGCACTGGTGCACTACGGTTTGAGCCCGGCCGACGTGATGGCCGAGCTGGAGCGCCGCGAGGGCACCAGCGGCATCGAAGAAAAGGCGCTGCGCAAGGCGCAACACCGGGATGCCCGGGAGGCGGCTGAAAAGTCCTCAATTGAGCCCTGAGCCATGGAAACCGATTTGACCGAGATTGAAATCAAGAACCCAAACGACCGCACCGTCATGCAGGTGCTGTATGGCCTGCACACGCTGGCCTGGTTCAGCGGCGGCGTTTTTGCGGTGATCGCGCTCATCATCAACTACATCCGGCGTGCCGACGAGTCGGATGTGCTGTTCGTCGACCATCATAATTACATGATCGCGACCTTCTGGTGGACGCTGCTATGGCTGGTGTTGCTGTCGCCCTTGTGGCTGCTGCTGGTACTGCCGGGCGCGATTGCCTACGGCATCATCTGGCTCTGGTACTTGTACCGCTGCGTGCGGGGCTGGATGCGCTTTAACAGCAACCGGCTGACCTGATCAACCCTCTCCGGATCAAACCCATGAGCCCTTCTGAACACTGCATTTTCTGCAAAATCGCCGCTGGCACCATTCCCAGCCGCAAGGTGCACGAGGACGACGAGCTGTTCGCGTTCCATGACATCAAGCCCTGGGCGCCAGTGCACTTCATGATCATACCCAAGATGCATATACCGTCGATGGCGCAGGTGGAGCCCGAGCATGCGGCGCTGCTGGGGCGCATGATGGTGCTGGCACCCAAACTGGCGCTGGAGCAGGGATGCAATCCCTACCCCGAAGGCGGTTTCCGCATCCTGGTCAATACCGGTGCCGAAGGCGGGCAGGATGTGCATCACCTGCACATTCACGTCATGGGCGGCCCCAGGCCCTGGTTAAAGGGTTAGGCAAGGTTCAGGGAACCCTTGGGCTGGTAAAGACACTAACTTACAAGTCGAAGGGTGTAATTTCCGGCCCGGCCGGTGGGGCCTTTAGAATCAAGATAATGACGTGCAAATCCGCAAAACCTGCAATTACAGATTAGGAGCAAAACATGGGTGGACTTTCCATTTGGCACTGGTTGATCGTGCTGTTGATCGTGGTGATGGTGTTTGGCACCAAGAAACTCAAAAATATGGGCAGTGACCTCGGTGGTGCTGTCAAGGGTTTCAAGGACGGCATGAAGGAAGGCGGGCAATCCGCTGCTGACGACAAGCCGGCCGAGCAGGTCACCAATTCCCAGTCAGCTGGCAAGGCTGAGAAGACCACCATCGACGTTGAAGCCCGGCAAAAGTCTTGAGCCAGGATGGCATGCCGCAGGTGTTGAAACTTTCCCGTCTCGCCTGCAATGATTGACCTCGGCATCTCCAAAATAGCGCTGATCGGCGCGGTGGCGCTGATCGTCATTGGGCCGGAAAAGCTGCCGCGTCTGGCGCGTACCGTGGGCACTCTGCTGGGCAAGGCACAACGCTATGTGGCCGACGTCAAGCAGGAAGTCAGCCGGTCGATGGAGCTCGACGAGCTCAAAAAGATGAAGGAAACCGTCGAAGAGGCCGCCCGCGATGTCGAGACTTCGGTCCAGACCAACGCCCGTGATTTTGAGAAATCGTGGGCGGAAACCACTGGCACGGCCTCTGGCAACGACTTTCCCGGCCTGGAGATATTTCCCGAATACCGGCATCCGAAAAAGAAGTGGCGGCTCAAGCAGGGCGCTACGCCGCAGTGGTACAAGGCCCGTTCGGGGGTGCGAAGCAAGGCGCTTTCCGGCGCCGCGCGGGTGGCACGCTTTCGCCCGCAACCGGGCCGCACCACCTGACCTTTATTGTGGGTCTTTCCCCCTTTTTTGATTTTTCAATGTTCGCGTGCACTCCGGCGCGACTCATCCAGCGCAAACTTCTTTCATGAGCGACTCCCACACCGACAAGCCCGACGAACTCGCTGGCACCGAACAGCCTTTTGTGCAGCACCTCGTGGAGCTGCGCGACCGGATGATCAAGGCGGTGATTGCGATTGGTATCGCGGCCGCCATCCTCGCGGTGTTTCCCGGCCCTGGCGCGCTGTATGACTTGATGGCCGCGCCGCTGGTGGCTAGCTTGCCCAAGGGGGCCACGCTGATCGCCACCAACGTTGTCTCGCCATTTGTGGTGCCCATCAAGATCATGTTCATGGCCGCCTTCATGATTGCGCTGCCGGTGGTGCTTTACCAGGTCTGGGCCTTTGTTGCACCCGGCCTGTATTCGCACGAGAAAAAACTGATCATGCCGCTGGTGGTCTCCAGCACGCTGCTGTTTTTCGCCGGCGTGGCTTTTTGCTATTACTTTGTGTTTGGCCAGGTGTTCAAGTTTATCCAGAGCTTTGCCCCCAAGTCGATTACCGCAGCGCCTGATATCGAGGAATACCTCAACTTCGTGCTCGGCATGTTTCTGGCCTTCGGCCTCGCATTTGAGGTGCCGATTGCGGTGATCCTGCTGGTTCGCATGGGTGTGCTCACGGTGGCCCAGCTGCGCCAGTACCGCGGCTATTTCTGGGTGCTTGCCGCGATTGGCACTGCGCTGGTCACGCCGCCCGATGCGGGCTCGATGATCATGCTGCTGATGGTGGTGGGCGGGCTGTACGAAATAGGCATTGTGGCGGCCCAAGTGTTCCTCAAGCACACCAAGGTGGCTGAGGCCGACAACGACACGGAATCCGCAAAGTCCTGATCAGCATGGTTTGTCTGCGTCATCCCTCTGACAAAAATTAAACATAAAACCACTGTCTAGCCCAATGAAGATGGGCTTTGGCAGCTATTGATCAGATAGAAAATAAAGGGCAAGGCCGCAACCCCAGGCCTTGGCACCCACTTCAGCGTTGAACCTTGGGCCGCTGGCGCTTGCCGGGTGTTACCGCAATCTGGGTCTGGCTGTCCTTGCGCAGCACGGTCAGCGGTGCGGGAGTGCCGGGCTTGAGGGCTGCCACGGCGGTCAACAACTGGTTCACATTGCTGACTGCCTTGCCATTGACGGCTGTGATGACGTCGCCGGGCCGGATGCCAGCCTGCGCGGCCGGGCCGTTTTGCAACACGCCGATGATGATCACACCGCCCGTTTTCGCGGCACCGGGCGCCAGGCCGAAGGTTGCGGCCAGTTCGGGGTTCAGGTCTTGCGGCTCCACGCCAATCCAGCCGCGCGTGACCTGACCATCTTTCACAATGCCTTCCAGCACCTGTTTGGCGGTGGTCACGGGAATGGCAAAACCGATTCCCATGGAGCCGCCCGAGCGCGAATAAATCGCGGTGTTGATGCCCATCAGGTTGCCGTCCACATCAACCAGCGCACCGCCCGAATTGCCGGGGTTGATGGCTGCATCGGTCTGGATGAAATTCTCGAAGGTGTTGATGCCGAGCTGGTTGCGGCCCAGTGCGCTGACAATGCCACCGGTCACGGTCTGGCCCACACCAAACGGGTTGCCAATGGCCAGCACCGGATCGCCGACCTGCAGCGCGTCGGAATTGCCCAGCACAATGACGGGCAGCTTGTCCAGATCGATCTTGAGAATGGCCAGATCGGTGTCGGGGTCGGTTCCAATGATCTGGGCCTTGGCCTTGCGGGTGTCGTTGAGGATCACCTCAATATCGTCCGCACCTTCCACCACGTGGTTGTTGGTCAGGATGTAGCCAGTGGCGCTGACGATGACGCCGCTGCCCAGGCCGATCTGCGGCTCGCCAGAGCCCTGGTCGCCGAAGAAAAACTTGAACCACGGATCGTCCGCGTTCGGGTTTCTGGCTGCGGCCTTGCTGGTGTTGATGCTGACCACTGCCGCCGAGGCTTGTTTTGCGGCCGAGGCGAAACTTCCAGTCGGGCCGGCGCTGCGCTGCACGCTGCTGGCTGGCGCCTCGATCACGGAAACGCCGCCCAGCGAGGCGCCTTTGTCCAGCCACTGCGGCTTGAGCGTTGCCACCACAAAATAAGCCGCCAGCAGAATGGTGACGGTCTGGGAAAACAGGAGCCAAGTGCGTTTCATGGGTAAGAGGGG
>DASUIO010000083.1:0-3260 GCA_036279755.1 Polaromonas sp.
TCGGCGTGATGAACACCAGCATTTCCTGCTTTCTTGACGTGCGCGAGCGGCTCTTGAAGAGATTGCCCACGTAGGGGATGTCACCGAGCAGCGGCACTTTGGTTTCGTTCGAGGACTCGTCGAGGGTAAAGATGCCGCCGATCACGACCGTGCCACCGTTTTCGACCAGCACCTGGGTCTTGATGTGTTTGGTATCGATGGCTATGCCGGCAGCGGTGGTTTCACCTCGGCTGTCCTTGTTCACATCCAACTCAAGAATGATGTTGCCTTCTGGTGTGATTTGCGGCGTCACCTCAAGCTTGAGATTGGCCTTGCGGAAAGCCAGCGACGTGGCACCGCTGGACGTGGCCACCTGGTATGGAAACTCCGTGCCCTGCTCGATCAAGGCTTTGGTCTGGTCGGCCGTTACGATGCGCGGACTGGACACGATCTTGCCCTTGCCGTCGGCCTCAAGGGCAGACAATTCAAGATTCAGGAAGCGGTTGGCGGATGCGTTGAAAATGGAAATGGCAAACGTGGCCGCGGCGTTGGCAACGCCCAGGGTTGACGCCGGCAGATTCACAAAACTGCCGGAGGTATCCATGGTGCCACCGGCACCCGTGGTGGCCACGACATTGCCGTAGTTGGTGCCGAATGCAGCGCGGTTGTTGCCGCTGAGCTGGTAGCCGGCATCGCCTCCGCGCTGCGCCCGCAGGTCCAAGCCGCCCAATTTCACGCCCAGAGATTTGCCAAAGGTGTCCGTGGCTTCAACGATACGAGCCTCAATCAGCACTTGCCGCACGGCAACGTCGAGCTTGGCAATCAGTTGCTGCACTTGTTCCAGTTTGGAAGGAATGTCCGTCACAAACAACTGGTTGGTGCGTGGTTCCGCAATCACGCTGCCACGACTGGACAGAATGCGGGCGCTGGCGGGCCCGCTGCCTGAAGCGGTGAGTTGCACGCCAATATCGGCGGCTTTCGCATAGTTGATCTGGAAAGATTGCGTGCGAACGGCTTCGAGGCTGTGCAGGGCGTTGCGCGATTCCAGGTCTTGCTTGTCCTTGGCCGCCAGTTCGTCTTTGGGCGCTATTACCAAGACATTGCCGGTTTTACGCATGCCCAATCCTTTGGCCTGCAAAATAATATCCAGCGCCTGATCCCAGGGAACATCTTTCAAACGCAGGGTGACAGCACCCGTCACCGTATCCGAGGTCACGATATTGAAGTTGGTGAAATCAGCAATGACTTGAAGCAGCGAGCGAACTTCAATATTCTGGAAATTCAACGACAGCTTTTCGCCGCTGTAGCCAGGCCCCTGAGTCAGCTTGTTCGGGTCAACTTTTTGCGGACGCACTTCCAGCACAAACTGGTTATCGCTTTGGTAGGCACTGTGCTCCCAGGCACCCTTGGGCTCGACGACCATGCGGACTTTGTCGCCGACCTGGTAAGTCGCTACTGTTTGCACGGGTGTGCCAAAGTCAGCCACATCCAGCCGGCGGCGCAGCCCCTCGGGCAAGGCGGTTTTCAGAAACTCGACCACCAGCGTTTGACCTTGCTGGCGAATGTCAACACCCACTTCGTTATTGGCCAGCCCCACGACAATACGGCCCGTGCTGTCATCGCCACGGCGGAAGTCAACGTCTTTAAGGGGCAGGATGTCGCGGTTGCGGCTCTCGGCAAATACCGTGGCGCCTGCCACGGAAGGCGCAGCCACTGCCACTGGCGCCAGAATGATCAGCAGGGACTTGCCCTTGATCTCGGCCTTGTAGGCGCTTGGCGACTTGAGATTGAGCACCACCCGGGTTCGCTCGCCCGCTTGAACCACGTTCGCCGAACGCAAATTGCCAAGATTGAGGTCAACGGCTGTGCGTCCCACGGAGTTGCTGACACCTGGAAAATCGAGGGCAATACGCGCTGGCGCCTGGATGCTGAAACCGCTAGGCACGGCGTCCAAAGGTTCAGCCAGATCGATCCGGATCACTTCCGAGCCACCCTGAATCGAGCCCGAAATAGCCTGGATGGCATTTTGCGCTTGCGCCGTGAACGGCAGTGTGCTTAGCAACAAGGTCACACTGAGTGAGGCGCAGCGCAAGCCACGTCCGGGCAAACGCTGCAGGCCACTTTTCATTGCCGCCGCCACTAATGCCCATGTCTGCTTGTTCATTTCGATCCCTCTAAAAGCTGTAAAGTGGCCGGTCGCTCTATCCATTCGCCCGCAGCGTCCTGCACGATTTCACGCAAGCCAAGACTCGTTTCGGTCACCCGGTTGACACGGCCATAGTTTTGGCCAACGTGATTACCGACTCGAAGCTGGTAAATCAGGTTGTCAACCCGAACCAGCGCCACGGGCTGGCCGGCTTTAATCAGGCTGCCCACCATGTGAACGGCATCCAGAGGAACGGCCTCCAGGGGCTCTTTGCGCCGGCTCAACTCCGGCGCTATCAGGGCCGCATTGGCTGTTGTCTGACTGGAATCGCGCTTGAGCGCTTGCGCCAGCTTCTGGTTGCTGAAAGGCTCGATCGAGGCCTCCTGGTTATAGGTTTGCGGCGAGAATTTGGTGGGCTCTGGCAGCGGCTCTACATTGGGCTTGGTGGCATTGCGCTGCTCTGCCATCCACTGCTGCAGCTCTTGCTGATCAGATGAGCCGCAGCCGGCCATTCCAAACAAAAACAGCATCACGCTTGCAGCCAGCGCATAGGGGGTGGCTCTCATTTTTTGGCTCCTTTGGCGGGAGCACTCTTGCGCTGCAAGGCCACCTCTTCGCTATCCAGATAGCGGAAGGTTTTGGCCGTGGTATCCATCACTAAATTGCCATCCTTGGCCGGTGTAATGCTCAGATTGTTCAAAGTCACGATGCGGGAAAGATTGGCAATATCGGCAGCAAAAGCACCGATATCGTGATAGCGGCCCGTTACGCGGACCGCAATCGGCAACTCGGCGTAATAGTCCTTAACGCTCACCTGGCCCGGCCGGAACAATTCAAACTGCAGGCTGCGCCCCAGACCCGCCTGGTTGATATCGGAAAGCAGGGCATCCATTTCAGCCTTGCTGGGCAACTGCTTTTCAAGCTGCGTCACGTACTGCTGAACCTGCTCGCGTTGCTTTTTCAGTGCGTCCAGATTGATGGCTTGCGTCAACTTCTTTTTGTAGTCTTCTCTGAGTTGAACCTCTTTGGCTTTTTCCGCGATTAACTCGTCGTTAGACGCGCTCAACCATAAAAACCAGAGCGCAACGACGACAAGGACCGTGACGGTGAAGCACAAAAGATAACGCGGCAAAGC
>DASUIO010000084.1:0-8534 GCA_036279755.1 Polaromonas sp.
CAGACCGGAAACTGCAGCTTCAGCGCCACGACGAAAGCCAGGTAACTGCCGACCGCCAGCACCGTGGCCAGGATCAAGGTGTTCTTGAATTTCCAGCCTGTCTCCGCCATGCTGGCGATAAAGGTCAAGGCATAGATCGCAGCAATCATGCCGAAGGCAGGCAGTTTGATGCTGGGCAGACCCGCCAGCAAAATGCCGAATACCACGTTGGCGCAAATGATGAAAAACAGTGGTTTCCAGGCCCATTTTCCGACTTTTCAGCCGCCTTCGGTTTCAACCACCAGCGCCTTGAAAGTGATCACTGCGCCAATAACGGTCATCAAGATACCCAGCAGCAGCGGAAAATAGCCGGGGCCCATGCGGGCGGCATCGCCGACGTTGTAGCTCATTGCGCCCACCGAGAACGCCACGCCGATGCCCATGAACATGAGTCCGGAAAACAAATCTTTCTGACTCTTGATCGTCATGGCTTGTCTCCTCTGTATGAAAAATCACCTGGACAAGGCCTGTGGCCTTCACCGATGCAACCCGGCCGAAAATTCGCCGTCAGTCCCCGAGGAAAAGCGGAGGCGACTCAGGACAGAGGCGGGGTGGTCGCCAGGATTTCCTCGACCGTTGTCAGGCCTTCAGCCACTTTCAGGGCACCCCCCAGCCGCAGCGGGCGCATTCCTTCCGTGACGGCCTGTCGGCGCAGCGCATCCATATTGGGCTCCTTCGAAACCTTTTCCTTGAAGCCTTCCGTCACCGTCAGCAGCTCATACAAGCCCATCCGCCCCCGGAAGCCGGTCATGCGGCAATCGACACAGCCCACAGGTTTGTAGGGCCGGTAACCGCCGCTGATTTGCCAGGGCTTCACCAGTTCAGCCAGCGTCTCGCGCGGGGCACTGTCATCTGGCTCACGGCAGCTGCTGCACAGGGTACGCACCAGCCGCTGCGCCAGCACACCGAGCAAAGTGGCATTGATCAGATAAGACGGCACGCCGAGCTCCATCAGGCGGGAGACCGCCGAGGGCGCATCGTTGGTGTGCAGCGTGCTGAAAACCAGGTGGCCCGTCAGCGCGGCCTGCACGGCCATTTCCGCCGTTTGCAGATCGCGAATTTCGCCCACCATGATGATGTCCGGGTCTTGCCGCATCAGCGCGCGTAGCCCTTCGGGAAAACCGAAATCGAGATGCGGCTGAACCTGCGTCTGGTTGAACGCGGGCTCGATCATCTCGATCGGGTCTTCAATCGTGTTGATGTTGACCTCTTCGGTGGCGAGCCTTTTGAGCGTGGAATACAGCGTGGTGGTCTTGCCCGAACCCGTCGGGCCGGTCACCAGCACGATGCCGTAGGGCCGCTTGACCAGTTGCTCCCAACGCTCGGCGTCGTGCTGCGAAAAGCCCAGCGCATCCAGATTCTTGACCGTGGTGTCGGGGTCAAAAATACGCATGACCATTTTTTCGCCAAACGCCGTTGGCAGGGTGGACAAGCGCATTTCGATCTCGTCGCCGCGCGGGTTGCGTGTCTTGATGCGGCCGTCCTGCGGGCGGCGTTTTTCAACCACGTCCATGCGCCCCAGCAGCTTGATGCGCGCCGTCATGGCGTTGTGCACGCCCATGGGCAGCTGGTACACCGGGTGCAACACGCCGTCGATGCGAAAACGGATCACGCCCTGCTCGCGCCGCGGCTCCAGATGGATATCGCTGGCGCGCTGGTCAAAGGCGTATTGCCAGAGCCAGTCCACGACCTGCACCACGCCCTGGTCATTGGCATCGAGCTGCTTGTTGCTCTTGTTCAGTTCAACCAGCTGCTCGAAGCTGGCCGAGCTTGAACCTCCGCCCGCCTTGAGCGCCGCCTTGACGGATTTGGCCAGCGCAAAAAATTCCACCGTGAACTTGGCGATCTCAATCGGATTGGCCACCACCAGACGCACGCTGCGTTTGGACTGGCGCTCGACCTCCGATACCCAGTCGGTGACAAACGGCTCGGACGTGGCAATCACCACCTCGCCAGGCGTCACCTGGACCGGCAACACCTTGTGCCGCTCGGCATACATGGCGGACATGGTGTCGGCCACCTTGCCCACGTCGACTTTGAGCGGGTCAATCCTCAAATAGTTGAGGCCGGCGCGGCCGGCCAGCCACTCGGCAATGGTTTCGATATCCAGCGGTTTTCCGTCGGCCAGACGCGTCATGCTGACACTGGCCAGCCTGATCAAGGGATGCTGGGCACTTTGCACTTGCGAACAGCGGGCAATGGTGCGCTGCGCCTCGGCGCTGCTGATGACGCCGTCGTCACTCAGCCATTCAACCAGTTGCCGCCAATCGAGTGGGCCCGAGAGGGACTTTTTGGCTTGAGAGTCCCGGGGGGATTTATGGGGCATCACTGGGCTCATGGAAGGCACTGTACCCCATACACTCACTCAGTCTTTATGCCACCGGCCCGAAAAGCCGCAACCATTTTTTGGCCGGCAGTTCCCAGCGCGATTCAATCACGTCGGCCCGCAGCAGGAGCTCGGCGCGCTCCGGTCGCGTGGGTTCGCGCTGGGCCATCACCACCGTGTTGCCCTCGCGTGTCGGCCGGAAAGCCCAGACTGACTCGGGGCCAAAGGCCTCGGCCATCCTGGTCAATGACTGGACATAGCTGGAATCGCGGCCAAAAAGGTTCACCGTCATCACCCCCTCGTCGGTGAGCAGGCCCCGGCAGTTCGCATAAAAATCAGCGTCGTCCAGCACCGGCGCGGCGGCTTCGTGGTCGTACAGATCGACGTGCAGTAAATCAACGGTGCCCTGATGCTCTGGTTTCGCTATCTCGGAGCCGGCATCGGCCTCAATGACATGCAGCCGCAGGTCGTCACGCGGCAATTTGAACCACAAGCGGCAGGCCGTGACCACCTGCGGATTGAGCTCGATCGCCGTGGTTTTCATGCGCAGCTTTTTGTAGCAAAACTTGGTTAAAGCCGCCGCGCCCAGTCCCAGTTGCATGGCGTGTTTTTTGGACACCTCCTGCGCATCCATGAACAGCAAGCCCGCCATCATGCGCTGCACATACTCCAGCTCGATGGCATAGGGCGCATCGCGCAACATGGCGCCTTGCACCCACTCAGTGCCCAGATGCAAATAGCGCACCTCGCCAAAGTCTGAAAAATTGACTTCGGGCAGGTCCGAAATCGTTTTCGCTGTTTCTTTTCTCGACATCAAATCAATCCATATTTTTCAAAAACTTCGCGCCAGGCGGCAAGTTTGCGCTCAAACGACCAGGACGCATTCGCCGGGCTGGTTGAGGGTAATTTGTAAACTGACAAACCCAGTAATAGGGTGTGGCGCGAATGCTTGAAGCTCTCGCCGCCGTTGTGCGCAATGGCTTGCAACTCAGGACAAAGCCGCTTCAGCTCAGCAAAATCGTTCACCACCGGGTTGCGGATATTGCTGTCCAGGCTGCCCTCGCGCTCGCACGCCGCATACACGTCCCACACACCCAGTTGCTTGGACAACAGCCACTCGCTACGAATTTTATAGCTATCTACGCTGGTTCCTATTGGACCAGAAGGCCAAATGGCTCGCAAAATCTTCCAGAAATGGTTTTGCGGGTGCCCATAGTACTGCTGCGCCGCCAGCGAGGCCACGCCCGGGAAACTGCCCAAGATGAGCAGGCGCGTGCGGCTGGAGACGATAGGCGGCAAGCCTGTCAGCACGGGATCAACCCCCTGAGCTTAGGCAAGGCTTGCAGCGCGTTGGTGGTGGTCGCCAGCGCCAGCGCTTCAGCCGACAGGCCGCGCAGGCTGGCCACCTGATGCGCGATGCGCGGCAACTCGCCCGGTTCATTGCGGTCCTGCGCCGCGCCAGCCGCACGCTGCGCTGCGGTGGTGTAAATCCAGTGCGGCGGCATGTCGGGCGAGTCGGTTTCCATCACCAGCGCATCGATCGGCAACTCAGCGGCCAGGCGTCTGAGCTGGCGCGCCGGCTCATAAGTTACCGCGCCACCGAAGCCCAGCTTGAAACCCAGTTTGATGAATTCCATCGCCTGCTGCTGGCTGCCATTGAAGGCGTGGGCAATGCCGCTCCAGCCGCCCTCTGGCGCCAGCTCGCGCAAGTGCTTGAGCAGCTTGTCGGCCGAGCGCCGCACATGCAGGATCACCGGCAAGCCGTGCTTGCGCGCCAGCTTGAGCTGCTCGCGGTAGAAATGTTCCTGGCGCTCACGCATCGGGCTCTGGGTCAGCGCGGGCACAAAATAATCCAGGCCGATTTCACCGACAGCCACCAGGCGCGGGTCGGATTTTCTGCGCGCCAGCTCGGCATCCAGCGCCCGCAGGTCGGCGTCTTGCGCTCCGGGCACCAGCAGCGGGTGGATGCCCAGCGCATAGCTGTCGGAAAACTCATGCGCCAGCAAACGCACCGCGTCAAAGTTACCCACCTCCACGGCGGGCAACACGCAATGCGCCACACCGCTGGCAGCAGCCCGCGCACGCACTGCCGCCACGTCAGGGGAGAATTCCCTGGCGTCGAGGTGGCAATGCGTGTCAATCCAGAATGTCATGAAAACCATGATACCTGCTGGCTTGCAGGCCCGGCACAGTTCGGTTTAAAGCCGTAAAAACCATCTGTTACAGCAGTCCTGTGCGGATACCCAATTGATGTGCAGAAATGCAAAAATCGTGATACGGTGCAGTTGTTGATTTGCCGTTTTTGACCGGTTTTTGACACTTACCTCACAGGTGAACGGATGCGAAGGCCTGCACTTTACAGTAGCTCCAGCCGCTCAAAGCACGATCTCAATGGTCGTGATGCGCCGAACGCACCCGATGCCGTACCGCCGCCGCAGCCCGTTCGCGGTTCACGCCTGATCAAACGTTTCTCCAGCAACCCGCTGTCCCTGCTTTGGTCTGCGGTGGGCCTGCTGGCGGTGTTGCTAGCCCTCGGTTTTTCCCTGCCGCTGCGGCCTGCGGCCCGCCAGTTGACCCAGGACGACATCAACGCGGCAGTCTTGAAGACGCTGGAAACCAGCACCCTCCCCTCGCCAGCGGCGAAAGCCTACGAAGCGATCATCCCGTCGGTGGTGCGCGTGGTGGGCCTGGGCAAAGACAAGAACGGCAGGGAAGATGCCGAGCGCAGCGTGGGAACCGGCGTGGTCATCGTGGACAAGGGCGTCATCCTGACCAATCTGCATGTGGTGCAAGGCGCCGAGACCATCAAAGTCACTTTTGCTGACGGTCTGGAGTCCATCGCAACGGTTACCGGCGTACAGCCGGAAAACGATCTGGCTGTGTTGCAAGCGCAGAAAATTCCGGATGACCTGGCAGCGGCCACCATGCGCTCAACCGCCGATCTGGCGCCAGGCGATCAGGTGCTGGCCGTGGGTTATCCCTTTGGCATCGGTCCCTCAGCCTCTAGCGGGGTCATTTCAGGGCTCGACCGCACCTTCCGCTCGCCCGAGGGCAAGCAACTGATGACCCAGCTCATCCAGTTTGATGCCGCCGCCAACCCCGGCAATTCAGGGGGTCCCTTGGTCACCATGGACGGCGAGGTGATTGGCATCGTGACCGCCATTTACAACCCCAACCGTCAACGCACGTTTGTCGGTATTGGCTTTGCCGTGCCGATTGAGAATGCAGCCTCGGCAGTTGG
Organism: Polaromonas sp.; assembly: GCA_036279755.1. Lineage (GTDB taxonomy): Bacteria > Pseudomonadota > Gammaproteobacteria > Burkholderiales > Burkholderiaceae_C > Polaromonas. The sequence continues at coordinate 5,607 of DASUIO010000084.1, forward strand.
CCTGCATCCATTTTGAAACCTTGCGAGACAGACCCATGCACCTGCGCAGCAGCGCATTGCCCTGCCACCAACTGAAGAGAAAAACCATGACCATGACAGACCCAAAAACTCACGACACGGCCCTGCTGATGGAGCAAATCCTCTATGAAGTCAAACGCGTGGTGGTCGGGCAGGAACGTTTTCTTGAGCGCGTGATGGTCGCCGTGCTGGCGCAGGGTCATCTGCTGGTGGAGGGTGTGCCCGGCCTTGCCAAAACCCTCACGGTAAAAACGCTGGCCAACACCATCCGCGGCGAGTTCAAGCGTATCCAGTTCACGCCCGACCTGGTGCCAGCCGATCTGGTGGGCACGCGCATCTACAACCAGAAAACCGGCGAGTTCAGCACCTCCCTCGGGCCGGTGTTCACCAATCTTCTGCTGGCCGACGAGATCAACCGGGCGCCCGCCAAGGTGCAAAGCGCACTGCTGGAGGTAATGCAGGAACGGCAGGTAACGATTGCCGGGGTGACGCATAAAGTGCCGTCGCCTTTTCTGGTGATGGCGACGCAAAACCCGATTGAAACCGAGGGAACCTACCCGCTGCCTGAAGCGCAGGTGGACCGCTTCATGATGAAGGTGCTGGTGGACTACCCCACCGACGAGGAAGAATTCGTGATCGTCCAGCGCGTCACTGGCCCTGCGGTGGCGGTGTCGGCCGTGGCCACCACCGAGCAACTGGCCGCCCTGCAGGCCGAATGCCGGCGCATTTATGTCGACCCTTCGCTGGTGCAGTATGCGGTGCGGCTGGTATCGGCAACCCGGGACCCGGCGAGGCATGGGCTCAAGGAGCTGGAGCGCTTCATCACCTTTGGCGCCAGTCCGCGCGCCACCATCAACCTGACCGAGGGCGCCAGGGCGCTGGCCCTGCTGCGCGGCCGCAGCTACGCCCTGCCCGAAGACATGACTGACCTGGTGCCCGATGTGCTGCGCCATCGGCTGGTGCTGTCCTACGAAGCCCTGTCCGAAGAGCTTTCCGTCGATGCGGTGATCAGCAAGATCATGGCCAAAATCCCGCCACCCGCCAAGCCGCTTGAACATGAAAAACTCGCCGCCTAGAGCTATGAGCCCGCACGCTCCGGCGCTGCGGCCGCCTCAATCCCTTGCCAGGTCAGCTCCGGCAGCGGGTGCAGAACAGCTGCTGCGCCGGCTGGAATGGACGGTGCTGCGCCGCCTTGACGGACTGCTGCAGGGCGACTACCGCACGCTGCTGCGCGGCACCGGCATGGACCTGGCGGACCTGCGTGAGTACCAGTACCACGACGACGTGCGCCACATCGACTGGAACGTCACCGCCCGCCTGCAGCAGCCGCATGTGCGCGTCTTCACCGAAGACCGCGAAATGAGCGCCTGGTTTTTGCTCGACCTGAGCCCCTCCGTGGATTTCGGCTCAGGTGAGCAGCGCAAGCGCCATGTGTCCACCGAATTCGTCGTCGTACTGGCCCGCCTGTTGACGCGCCACGGCAACCGCGTGGGCGCCCTGCTCTATGGCGCCGGCGTGGATACCGTGATTCCGCCTCGCGGCGGTCGGCAACACGTGCTGCAACTGCTGCACACGCTGCAGGCGCGGCCTCAAACCATCGGCACCGGTCCGACCCGCCTGCACGAGCTGCTGCAGGCTGCCGCCAAGCTGGTGCGCCGACGCTCCACCCTGTTTGTGGTGTCCGATTTCATCAGCGAAGCGGGCTGGGAAAAGCCTTTGGGCCTGCTGGCCCAGCGGCACGAAGTGGTCGCCGTGCGCCTGCTGGACCCGCTGGAGCTGGAACTGCCCGATCTGGGCCTAATTCCGATTCGCGATGTGGAGACCGGCGAGCAATTGCTGGTGGACACGCATGATGCGGGCTTTCGCAAACGCTTTGCGCGCATTGCGGCCCAACGCGAAGCCGAGTTGCGGCAGGCCCTGGCGCATGCCGCTGTCGACACGCTCGAACTGTCAACCGATGACCCACTGGTGGATGCCATCATGCGTTTCACCGACTTGCGCAAACAGCGCAGCCGCTCGTCGGGAGCCCGTGCGGCGGCGGGCAAGCTGCCCGCCCATCTGCAGCGCGCTGCCTGAAGCACTGCCCAAGGAACTGCCATGACCTTTCTCTGGCCCCAATTCCTCTGGCTGTTGCTGGCCCTTCCGCTGCTGGTCGCGGTGTATGTCTGGCTGCTTGGCCGCAAGAAAAAGATGGCCTTGCACTATGCCAGCCTGTCCATCGTGCGCGAAGCCATGGGCGCAGGCCAGAGCATTCGTCGGCATATTCCACCGCTACTGTTCCTGTTGTCCCTGGCGGCCATGCTGGTGGCGGCTTCGCGCCCGTTTGCCGTTGTCACCCTGCCATCGGATCGGCAAACCATCATGCTGGCCATGGACGTGTCGGGCAGCATGCGGGCCACCGATGTGCTGCCCAATCGCCTGGTCGCCTCGCAAAACGCCGCCAAGGCTTTCCTGGCCGATCTGCCGCGCAATGTGCGGGTCGGCATCGTTGCTTTTGCGGGCACCGCGTCAGTGGTGCAGCCAGCCACGCTCAGTCGTGAAGATCTGGTGGCCGCGATCGACAAGTTCCAGCTGCAGCGCGCCACAGCCATCGGCAATGCGATTGTTGTCTCGCTGGCCGAGCTGTTTCCTGATGCGGGTATCGATCTGGCCTCCATGGAATACGGCCGCCAGCGCCAGCATGGAACCTCGCTGGACCAGGCGCTGAAACAAGGCGCCGATGGCAAGGAGGCCAGGAAAGAATTCACGCCGGTAGCGCCAGGCTCCTACACCTCGGCCGCCATTATTTTGCTGACCGACGGCCAGCGCACCACCGGCGTCGATTCGCTCGATGCGGCCAAGCTGGCCGCCGATCGCGGGGTACGCGTGTACACCGTCGGTGTCGGCACCGTGGAGGGTGAAACCATTGGC
>DASUIO010000085.1:0-4638 GCA_036279755.1 Polaromonas sp.
CCGTCACCGGACCGGCGGCCCGCGTGTCCATGACCACGCGTGACAGCACGGCCGGCGATGCGGCCATGGCCAGCAGCGCTAGCGATTCGGCGACCACTTCGCGGACCCCCAGCCGGCCCAGCACCCAAAAAACCACAATGAAGGTCAGCGTGGATTCAGCCAGACTTTGCACCAGCACCATGGGGTTGTGACGGAACCAGCGCAGGGGAATGCGGCCGCCCGCCTCAAACAGCACCACCGCAACGCCGAGCTCCAGCAGAAAGAGCCCCGGACCCTGCAAGGGCCAGACCGCCCCAGTGAACCCGGCCAGACCGGCAAACGCGCCGATCACCGAATAGCCAATCACCTTGGGCAGGCCGGTGTAGCGGTTGACAAGATGACCTGCGGCGGCGGCCAGCGCCAGCAGCAAGGACCACTGCACGGTGGGCAATCCGGCTGATGGCTTGATCCATTCGGCCCAGATGGCCAGAATTTCATTCATACGGGTGGGTCTCCACGCGGTTGGGTTGGGACTCTTGCAGCCATGCCGCTTGAGGGGGCGTGGTGCGCATTGGGTTGCCGTTACGGCAGCAAGACCGGCAGCGAGCGCCGGTGGTTGTCAGGGGAAAATCGATTTCGGTGAAGTTTACATGCATCAAGTTGACACGCATGTAGGAAAAGGACGCCTTGGGATCGGGCCCAAAACCCGGCGTCCGGCGCGCGCACGCTCTTACTCAGGCAAAAAGAAACTGCGTGCATGGCTGCGCCAGCGCGCCCAGATGGCCGAGCGAATGCGGGCGCGGTCCACGCCGCTGACGTTGTGGGCTTGCAGCGCCAACCGAAATGCGAAGTAAAAGCTCACGCCCAGATTGAGCGCGCCAATCAGGGGAATGGAGGCGATGCACAACCAGATCGCCGGGTGCCTGAAGGCGTCCAGACCCAGCGAAGCGCCCGCGGCTGCCAGCTGCCCGGTCGAAAGCGTGACATGGCGCGCTTCGAGTTCCACGCCAAAGAAGCCGGTGAACGCCGGGATCAGGCCCAGCATGAAGCCCAAGGCAATATTGGAGGCAAAGCCCGAGATGTTTTGGCGCATGAAGGCCGACCAGCGCGCAGCGCGTTCGGTACCCAGCACCGCGGTAAAACGCGGGTTGTGGCGCATGGCCGACCCCAGGCGGTGCAGCACAAACCAGTTTTCTGCCCAGCCCGCAATCAGGCTGGCCGCAAAGAGAATCCCGCCGGTAAAGGCGGCCCACAGCAGCGTGGGCCCCAGCAGTGTCAGTGTCTCCAATACGTGGCGAGCTTCCTGGGCGCTGATCATCGGATGGCCCAGCAGCAACTGAATCAGTGCGTTGACCAGCAGCACGGCGGGCACCACCATAAACACATTGCCCAATACCGCCGCTACCTGGGAGCGCACCAGGTGGGTCACCTCATCGACAAAGGCGTTGATTTTTTCGGCGGCTCCGGCGGCATCGGAAGACTCGATGTCCTTGAGTTTGGCCGCCATGGCCGGCGCTGTCATGGCGGGCTGTTTGGTGGCCAGCGTGAAATGCAGCAGCTGGATCAAAATAAAGGTGCTCGCGTAAGCCGCGCTCGCCCAAAAGCCGCTCCAGAAGGCTGACAGGCCTATGCCGACCACCATGAACTTGAGCAGGGTCGTGAGGGCCGTGACCGCCCCGCCGCCCATGGCCTTGCCCAGCATTTCCCGGTAGTCGCCCCGGTTGCGGGTGATGTAGGTCTCGCCGGTTTCGGCGCTGCGCTCGGCCATCTTGGCAGACAGCAGCGTGGAATTGACGCTGATCAGTGCGCTGATGCTTTTGATGTCCTGGCCGGTGATGACGCGGCGCCCCAATAGCTTGAGTGCCGCCATGGCGGGTTTGGGCGCGATCAGGCTGTCCAGCAGCTCGCGCATGCGCAACATGCGCTCGCGCAGCTGACGCAGACGAAACACCATGCCCACCGAAATGCCGTTTTCCTCCAGGTGCGCATAAATGCTGTTGATGGCCTGTCGGCACGCGTCAAGCCGTTCACGGTACTGCGCGATGGCGACCTCAAGCTGCGCCTCATCCCGTTCGGCCCGAAAAAATGCATGGCGCAATTCGTCGATGTCTGAGGGCAGCGCATGAAACGCCCGGGAGCTGGGCGAGCTGCGGTCCATGCGCAGCCGCAGTTCCGGCGCGAAACCGGTCGCGCGAATTTGCGCTGTGCAGTAGGTGAGGGCGTCCATCAGGCTGTCTTGCCAGTGCAGCGTATCCTGTTTTGGGTTGGCCGAGAGCAGGCGCACCAGCTGGCTGATTTTCGGCTCGTCCAGCGCGCCCATCCACTGTGCATCGAAACGCGTGGGCGCCACCAGCGGCAACAGCTCCGAAGCGTCTACGGTTTCTGGCGTACTGGGCAGCAGTTTGCGGCGCACGCGCTCGGCCAGTTCGCTGACAAAAGCCGTACGCGGCGCAAAGCCAAAATCGGCCAGCAAGGTGGTGATGTCCACGGTCTGGAGCAGCGTTTGCCACCAGGCCTGCAGGCGGCCCTGAAGCTCGGGCTGCAGCTGGACCGCATCGATAAAGGCCTGGACCCGCGCCACAGCGGCCTCGGTGGAGGTCTGGTCGCCGCGAATCCACTCAAACAGCTTGATCAGCCAGACATGGCGCTGGGCCAGGCCGGCATCCGGGTCCAGCGCATGGAGCAGGGCGGGCAGGTCCTTCATGGGCAGATTCAACGCCCTACACTAATGCAACACGCGGCTGGGCGGGCTGCTGCCGTGGTTCGCCTCCAGCACAAACATCGGGATCGGCACGTCGAATCGTTCGCCGTCTTCGGCCACGCAAAAAAAACTGCCGTGCATGGTGCCGCTGGGGGTGCGCAGACGGGAGCCGCTGGTGTACTGGAAGGACTCACCCGGTTTGAGTAGCGGCTGATGACCGACCACGCCCAGCCCTTTGACCTCTTCGGTGTGGCCGTTGGCGTCGCTGATGATCCAGTGGCGCGAAATCAGCTGGGCGGCCATCGCGCCGGTATTGGTCACTGTGACGGTGTAGGAAAACCCATAGACCGAGTCTTCCGGCGCGGACTGCTCGGGCAGGTAGTGGGGGGTGACTTCGCAGGAGAATTGGTATTTGGGCATGGCGGGGAAAACAGTTGACTTCGATTTCCATGTTAACCGCGCCGATCAACATTGCCCGGACGCTGAAACATGACCTTACAGCCGCTTGCTGCGACAATCTTGCGCATGAGCAACACCAAGCCGCTACCCTACCGGATTGCCCCCTCCCTGCTGTCCGCCGACTTCGCCCGTCTGGGCGACGAACTCCAGGCGGTCATTGCGGCGGGCGCTGACTGGATCCACTTTGACGTGATGGACAACCATTACGTGCCCAACCTGACCTTTGGACCCATGATTTGCCAGGCGCTCAAACCGCATGCCAAAAAGGCCGATGGCTCGGCGGTGCCGATGGATGTGCACCTGATGGTACAGCCGGTCGATAGCCTGGCCGCCGCGTTTGCCGATGCCGGTGCCGACCTGATCAGTTTTCACCCAGAAGCGTCCGGCCATGTGCATCGCAGTGTGCAGGCGATCAAGGCCAAGGGCTGCAAGGCCGGGCTGGCATTCAATCCGGCCTCGTCACTCGATGTACTGGACTGGGTGATTGAAGACATTGACCTGATTCTGATCATGAGCGTCAACCCGGGGTTTGGCGGCCAGAGTTTCATCGATTCGGCGCTGCGCAAGATTGAGCAGGCCAGAAAACGCATTGAGGCGTCGGGTCGGGACATCCGCCTCGAGGTGGATGGCGGCATAAAAATCGACAACATCGCCCAAGTGGCCTCGGCCGGGGCGGATACTTTTGTCGCTGGCAGTGCAATTTTTGGTAAACCGGACTACCGGGCGGTGATAGACGCGATGCGGGCCGCATTGGCAACGTGATGTAGCCAGCCCGCGGGGGCTCACGTCCAAAATCAGCGGGGATACAGTAAGTAAGCATTGGAATTTGGTAGTACCCGCGGGCATGTTATGTTCCTTATCAACGACAGGCACCAAACCATGCACCAAGCTATGCACTACAACGATGTTTATGCGGTTACGCCCGAAGGCGGGCAAGAGCTGCGCAGTTCAGCCACCACGATTCCGCTGCCTGAGGTTGAATTGCTGGTGCGCCTTAATGGCATTTTGACGCTGGCCCAGATTCGGCAGGGTATGAGCGCGGACGCTGCCGCTACCTTCGACAAAACCCTCTATATGCTGGTGAGCAAGGGATTTGTGGCCCTTGTCCAGCCGGACCCCTTTGCGGCATCGATGAAATTCGGGTTCAGCCCCGTGGCGTTGACCGAAGCCGGCGCTGAAGCCGATGCGTGCGCTGAGTCACTCAAGACCTCTCACTTCTATGTCCGCATTGCGCGGAAACGCGGGACGCCCCGCGTGCGCGCGGCGGGCGAGCGACTGTCGGTCATCCTCATTGACGATGAGCCCCAACTGGCCAAATTCCTGAGCCACTACCTGACGTTTGAGGGGTTTGATGTGCGGGTGGCCGGTTGCCGCGCTGAAATCGTCGCGGAAATTCGCAAACCGCCGATTCCCGATCTGGTGCTACTCGACGTGATGATGCCGGACGCCGACGGATTTGACATCCTGCTCAGAATCCGTTCCCATCCGGCACTCAAGGA
>DASUIO010000086.1:0-6898 GCA_036279755.1 Polaromonas sp.
TGTACCAGGGTGGCAGCGACGATTTTCTGGGGCCGTGCGACGATGTGGTGGTCGCCAGCGAAGCATTTGGCATCGACTTTGAGGCCGAAGTCGCCGTGATCACGGCGGACGTGCCCATGGGTGCCACGCCCGCACAGGCGCTCGAAGGGATACGTTTGGTGATGCTGGCCAACGATGTGTCGCTGCGCAAGCTGATTCCTGATGAACTGGCCAAAGGCTTTGGCTTTGTCCAGAGCAAACCGGCCACGGCCTTCAGCCCGGTCGCGATCACGCTCGATGAAGTCGGCGAGGCCTGGAACAAGGGACGCTTGCACCTGACGCTGCAAAGCAGCTGGAACGGCCGCAAGGTCGGCATGTGCGAGGCCGGTCCCGAGATGACCTTTCACTTCGGCCAGCTGATTGCCCACCTCTGCAAAACCCGCAACGTGCGCGCTGGCAGCATTGTCGGCTCAGGCACCGTGAGCAACAAGGACTGGAGCCACGGCTACAGCTGCATCGCTGAAAAACGCGCCCTTGAAACCATTGAAGACGGTCAGCCGAAAACAGGCTACATGAAATTCGGCGACACCATTCGTATCGAAGTGAAGGGCAAGGACGGACAGTCGGTGTTCGGTGCCATTGACCAGAAGGTTGTCGAAGCCGACTAGCGAGTCCTCGCTTGGCGCAGCCTGATGGGACATTCAGGCCGCGCTTGCGATCTGGGTGACAAAAAGCCGTATGCCCCGCAGCAGCATCTCGACCGAAATGGCCACCAGGATCAGGCCCATCAGCCGTTCAAAAGCCATCATGACCCGGTCGCCCGCCACCCGCTGAATCCGCTCGGACAACACCAGAACCACCGCACAGACCGCCATGGTCACGCACAGCGCGGCGACCCATTCCAGCCGCCGGGTCGGCGCTTGCGAGACCAGCAGCATCACTGTGGCCAGGGCTGACGGGCCCGCCAGCGCCGGAATGGCCAGCGGCACGATCAGCGGCTCACCCTTCAGGGGTGCAGCCTCAGGCTGGTCCGACGGAAAAATCATGCGCAGCGCGATCAGGAACATCACCACAGACCCTGCGATCTGAAGCGACAAATCACTCAGGTTCATCAGGCGCATAAAGCCATCGCCCATAAACATGAAGGCCAGCAGCAGCAAAAAGGCAATCAGCACTTCACGCAGGATGACCCGCATGCGCCGCTCGGGCGCCACGCCGCGCAGGGCGTTCACAAAGATCGGAATGTTGCCAAACGGGTCCGTGATCAATATCAGCAAAACAGTGGCCGAGGCAAAGGTGTAAGCCATGGAATCCAGCGGTTAAATGTTGTGAATAAGGGCAGTGAACTCAGGCGGCATAAAGCGCTGCCGGTGACTTGAAGCCCTTGATTTCGATCGGATTGCCAAATGGATCGCAAAAAAACATCGTCCACTGCTCGCCCGGCTGGCCTTCAAAGCGCAGCTGCGGCGCCATTACAAACTCGGTGTCGGCCGCCTGCAGGCGCCGGGCCATGACCTGCCAGTCCGGCAAGGCCAAGACCAACCCGAAGTGCGGCATGGGCACCAGTTGGTCACCCACATGGCCGGTGCGTTCCGTCCTGAACGGCTCGCCCAGGTGCAGCGAAAGCTGATGACCGAAGAAGTCAAAATCGACCCAGGTGGCGGTGGAGCGGCCCTCAGTGCAGCCCAGCACGCCGCCATAAAAGCGGCGCGCCTGGTCAAGGTCGCTCACATTGAAGGCAAGATGGAACAGGCTTTTCATCGCGCTAGCTTAGCAGGCCAGACCGGCCTGGAGAGGCCACCGCCCCAGCCGTAACAGGTCAGGATAAAAATCGGTTGACGTGCTGCCGTGGCGCTGCACAATGAAGGTGCGTGCCGGGACTCAAGGTTCCATTCGAAAATGCCCATGGAGCGAGGTAGCCCATCCGTACAGACGCAATACTGCACAACCCGCCAGGAGACTTTCATGAGTAACGCAGAAACCCCTTCTTTTCCCGATTTCGGCAAGTTGGTGCCCGGCTTCGACTTTTTGCAGAACCTGACGAAGCAGGCGGCAGCCAGCACCACGAAGAGCACACCGCAGTTGCCCAACCTGGGTGGCTGGCTGGCGCCCACGCTCAATGTAGAGGAGCTGGACAAGCGCATCCAGGAGCTCAAGACCGTGCAGTTCTGGCTTGACCAGAACGCCACTGCGCTCAAGGCCACCATCCAGGCGTTGGAACTGCAGAAGATGACGCTGGCCACACTCGAAGGCATGAACTTCAACATGAGCGAAGTCGCCAACGCCTTCAAGCTCAAGGTGGCCGCCGGCGAGCCCGACAAGGCCAAGCCTTTTTCCGGGCAGGAGATCTCGCCGTCGGCCTTTCAGGCCAGTCAAGCCAGCGCGGAGCACCGCGCTGAACCGGCTGCCGAGGCCAGTGCCAAAGCCAAGGAGTCCAAGACCGAACCCGACAAGCCACCTGCCGCTGCGGGCGGCATGGTGGACCCGATGCAATGGTGGGGCGCCTTGACCCAGCAGTTTCAGGCGATTGCGGCGGATGCGATGAAGGAGGCCGCCCAAAAGAGCGCCATGGACAGCAGCCAGGCCGGGCCCAAACCGGCAGCCGCCAAAACCTCCTCGCGGGCCGCGGCCAAGGCAGCACCAAAGGCAAAACCCGGAGCAAAGGCCAAAGCGCCAGCGCGCAAGACCGCAGGATAAATAGCCCACCGAAACCCCATGAAGTTGTTCCCCTATGGCCACGCCACCCATCCGCAATGGCAGATGGCGGCTGGCCTTGTGCTGGCGCAGCTGCGCGGCTACCTGGCTTTACCCGGCTATGCCCATGCGCCTACGCTGGCGCTGCTCTACATCACCGATCATTACGTCGCCCATGCGCAGGACATTCTCGATCACCTGAGCGCCGAGCTGCCCGACATCACCGACTGGAGCGGCACGGTGGGCGTGGGCATTGCCTCCAACAATGTTGAGTATTTCGACGAGCCCGCACTCGCCGTGATGCTGTGCGAGCTGCCGCACGACCAGTACCGTGTGTTTTCCGGCGTGTCGCCGCTGCCGCCCGTCAGCAGTGGTCGCTTCAAGGCGCATACCGCGCTGGTGCATGCCGACGCCGCAACGCCCGATGTGGCCGAGTTGATTGAGGAGATGGCCCAGCGGACTGACAGCGGCTACGTCTTTGGTGGCCTGGCGTCCAGCCGATCCGGCACGGTGCAATTTGCGCTGAGCGGCCATGGCAATATCAAGGGGCAGGGCGCGGCCGGGGGAGTCTTCAGCGGCGGCCTGAGTGGCGTGGCCTTTGCGCGCGATCCTTCCGGCAGCATGGCGTTAATGTCGCGTGTCACGCAAGGCTGCCGGCCCGTCTCCGTTGATCATGAAATCACGGCCTGCGAAGCCAATGTGGTGACCGGACTGGACGGTCGGCCCGCGCTGGACGTGATGCTGGCCGATCTGGACATAGCGCTGGACCAACCGCACGAGGCGCTGGCCAAAGTACGCTCCACACTGGTCGGCTTGAGCCAACCTGCGGACAGCTTGAACGACAGGCCAACCCGGCGTACCGGCCAGTTTGGTTCCGACGTGCTGGTGCGCCACCTGATCGGGCTGGACCCGGCACGCAAGGGCATTGCCATTGCCGACCTGCCCGGCGTGGGCATGAAGCTGGCTTTTTGCGAACGCAATGCCGCGGCGGCGCGGGCCGACCTGATCCGGATTTGCGCCGAAATTCGTGAAGAGCTGGCGCCTGAAGAAGCGACGCGGGAGGTCGCCAATGCCCTGAGCGCGCCTGAAGCTGAATCAGCGTCGCATGCGGCCCGGCGCATCGCCGGTGCGATTTATGTCAGCTGCTCGGGGCGGGGTGGGCCGCACTTCGGTGCGCCCAGCGCCGAACTGCAGATTGTGCGGCGCGCCTTGGGCAACGTGCCGCTGGTGGGTTTTTTTGCGGCTGGTGAAATTGCGCGGCACCAGATCTATGGCTATACCGGCGTCTTGACGGTGTTCACTGCGGTCGACTGACGGCTGGCGGCCGTTCCAGACCCAGCGCCCAGAAACGCAAAGTCCACCTCGGGCAGCTGCCCGTTCACAATGTCGGCCAGCGCCTTGCCCGAGCCGCATGCATGGGTCCAGCCCAGCGTGCCGTGGCCGGTGTTCAGGAACAGATTGCGCACGCGGCTCCGGCCGATCAGCGGCACGTTGCTGGGCGTGCTCGGTCGCAGGCCGCTCCAGAATTGCGCGCGGCTCAGGTCCGCTGCCCCGGGAAAGAGTGCTTGCGTGCGCTGCAGCAAGCCCTGACAGCGCGTTTCGTTGAGCTGGCGCCCGTAGCCGCCCAACTCGGCCGTGCCGGCAATCCGCAGGCGGTCTTCCGTAGTGCCATGGCTGTCCTGGGTGATGTAGCGGCTGAATACCAGCTTGTATTCATCGTCGGTCAGTGACACCTGGAAGGCGCGCGAAGGGTCGATTACCGGCGCCGTGAGTGAGTAGCCCTTGGCCGGGTAGATGGGCAGCTTCAAGCCCAGCGGCGCAGCCAGGGCCGGACTGAAGCTGCCGGCGGCCAGCACGTAGCTGTCGGCGCTCAGTTGCACGTAGCGGCCGGTGGGATCGGTCGCCTCCACATGGCTGATCTGCTCGCCCGCACTCACCAGCCGCGTGATGTGGTGGCTCATCAGGAAGCGCACGCCACGCGCCTCGCAAAGCCTGGCCAGCGCCAGCGTGAACTTGTGCGCGTCGCCCGACTCGTCCTGGGCGGTGTAGGTGGCGCCCGCCAGTTGTGCGCCGATGTTGGCCAGCGCTGGCTCGATCGTCACCGCCTCGCTGGGCGAGATCACGCGGCGCTCGCAGCCAAGCTCACGCATCAGGCGCGCCGGTTTCAGCGCAGCCTCGAACTCCTTTTGCGACGTGTAAAAGTGCAGGATGCCCTGCGTGCGCTGGTCGTACTGGATGCCCGTGTCACGCCGCAACTGCTGCAGCACGGTGCGGCTGTAGGTGCCTAGCCGAACCAGTTGCCCCATGTTATGGCGCGTGCGCGCGGGCGTGCATTCGCGCAGGAACTGCAGGGCCCAGGCCCACTGGCGTGGATCGGCCTGCAGCCGGAACAGCAGTGGCGCATCTTCCCTGGCCAGCCACTTGAGCACCTTGAGCGGGGCGCTCGGGTTGGCCCAGGGCTCGGCATGGCACACCGAAATCTGCCCGCCATTGGCATGGCTGGTTTCCGCGGCCGGCGAGGCCTGCCGGTCAATCACAGTCACTTCATGGCCAAGCTGGGAGAGGTACCAGGCCGAGGTGACGCCAAGCAGGCCGCTGCCTAGAACAAGAACGCGCATTTCCATAACCTTTTCGATAGCTGGCCCATATTGGACGGGCGCTAGAAGCTATTGTAAATATAGCAAACTGGGTTTGCTGCGGCTAAAAATAACCAAAAATGCTTTCCGCTGGTCGCCGCCTCGCAGTGGAGTGCCTGGCAAATCAGGGCAGAATCCAGCAGACCCTTCAAAAACAGAGCAGCCCCAGGCCGTCGCAAGAGTTTACCGAACATCAACTTGAGAAAAGGCGTCAGGCATGCATGTTGATACAGCCACATCGGATACGGCCGCACCGGTGGCCCCGCCGATCGCCCACGAGCACCCGAATCAATTCTCGCTCCTGAGGCAGCGCCGCTTTGCGCCCTATTTCTGGACGCAATTCTCGGGCGCGGCCAATGACAATCTTTTCAAGTTTGCCTTTACCGTGATGGTGACTTACCAGCTCAGTGTGAGCTGGCTCCCGCCTGCGCTGGCGGGGCTGGTGATTGGGGCCCTGTTCATCCTGCCTTTTCTTCTGTTTTCGGCAACCAGCGGGCAACTCACCGACAAGTTTGAAAAAACCCGCATCATCCGCATCGTTAAAAACCTCGAAGTGGCGATCATGCTGCTGGCCGCCGTGGGTTTTCTCGGCAGCGATGTCAAGGTCCAGGTGCCGGTGTTGCTGGGCTGTATCTTTTTGATGGGGCTGCACTCGACGCTGTTTGGTCCGGTCAAGTTTGCCTACCTGCCGCAGGCTCTGAATGAGGGCGAGCTGACCGGCGGCAACGGCATGGTCGAGATGGGCACGTTCGTCGCCATTCTGCTCGGCAATATCGTGGGCGGCTTGATGGTGGCCATGCCCGTTGTGGGCCCGCTTTATGTGGCGATTTCCTGCGTGCTGCTGGCGCTTGTGGGCCGGGCGATGGCGCAATTCATTCCACTTGCGCCGGCGACCGATCCCGGTCTCAAGATCAACTGGAATCCGGTCACTGAGACCTGGCGCAACCTCAAGCTGGCCAATCACAATCCGGTGGTTTTTCGCTCCCTGCTGGGCATCAGCTGGATGTGGTTTTTTGGCGCGGTGTTTCTGAGCCAGTTCCCGAGTTTTGCCAAGGAAATCATGCACGGCGATGAGCAGGTGGCCTCTTTGCTGCTGGTGGTTTTTTCGCTGGGCATTGGCACTGGCTCGCTGCTGTGCGAAGTGCTGAGTCGCCGTCAGGTCGAGATCGGCCTGGTGCCAATAGGCGCGCTGGGCATGAGCGTGTTTGCAGTGGACCTTTACTTCGCCTCACGCGGCTTGCCGCCCGCAGCGATCATGGGCGTGGCAAGCTTCGTGTCGCAGGCCGCGCACTGGCGCGTGATGGCCGACCTGGCGCTGCTCAGCCTGTTTGCCGGGCTGTACAGCGTGCCGATGTACGCGCTGATCCAGTTGCGCAGCCAGGCAACGCACCGCGCCCGCATCATCGCCGCCAACAATATTCTCAACGCGCTGTTCATCATTGTCAGCGCGATTCTGGCGGGTGCCTTGCTCAAGGCCGGGTTCAGCATTCCGGAGATTTTTCTGTTTGTGGGCCTGGCCAATGCGGTCGTGGCGCTTTACATCTTCATGCGGGTGCCTGAGTATCTGCAGCGCTTTGTGGCGCTGCTGG
>DASUIO010000087.1:0-6268 GCA_036279755.1 Polaromonas sp.
GTCGAAGCAGGGTTCAGCCGCGCAAACTCACGCACTTCCTGCGAGATCTTCATCGAGCAAAACTTCGGCCCGCACATCGAGCAGAAATGCGCCACCTTGGCGTTCTCCTTGGGCAGGGTTTCATCGTGGTAGGCCATCGCCGTGTCGGGGTCAATCGCCAGCCGGAACTGGTCCTCCCAGCGGAATTCAAAGCGCGCTTTCGACACCGCGTTGTCCCACATCTGCGCGCCCGGATAACCCTTGGCCAAATCAGCGGCGTGCGCCGCGATTTTGTAGGCAATCAGGCCCTGCTTCACGTCGTCGCGATTGGGCAGGCCGAGGTGCTCTTTCGGCGTCACGTAGCACAGCATGGCCGTGCCGTACCAGCCAATGTTGGCCGCACCCATGGCCGAAGAAATATGGTCGTAGCCCGGCGAGATGTCGGTGATCAGGGGGCCGAGCGTGTAGAACGGCGCCTCAAAGCAGGCTTCGAGCTGCTTGTCGACGTTTTCCTTCACCAGTTGCAGCGGCACATGGCCCGGGCCTTCAATCATCACCTGCACATCGTGCTTCCAGGCGATCTGCGTCAGCTCGCCCAGCGTGTGCAGCTCGGCAAACTGCGCTTCGTCGTTCGCATCAGCAATCGAGCCGGGGCGCAAACCATCGCCCAGCGAGAAGCACACGTCGTAGGCTTTCATGATCTCGCAGATCTCGTCAAAGCGTTCGTACAAAAAGCTTTCGCGGTGGTGCGACAGACACCATTTGGCCATGATGGAGCCGCCACGCGAGACAATGCCCGTGAGACGGTTGGCCGTCAGCGGCACATAGGCCAGGCGCACCCCGGCATGAATGGTGAAGTAGTCCACACCCTGCTCGGCCTGCTCGATCAGCGTGTCGCGGAAAATCTCCCACGTCAGGTCTTCGGCCTTGCCGTTGACTTTTTCCAGCGCCTGGTAAATCGGCACCGTGCCAATCGGCACCGGCGAGTTGCGCAAAATCCATTCGCGCGTTTCGTGAATGTTTTCGCCAGTCGATAAATCCATCACGGTGTCGGCACCCCAGCGAATCGACCAGACCAGTTTGTCCACTTCTTCTTCAATCGACGAGGTGACGGCCGAGTTGCCGATGTTGGCGTTGACCTTCACCAGGAAGTTGCGGCCAATGATCATCGGCTCGCTCTCGGGGTGGTTGATGTTGCAAGGAATCACGGCGCGGCCGCGCGCCACTTCGGCGCGCACAAATTCGGCCGTGATGTCCTTCGGTAACGACGCACCAAACGAATGGCCAGGCTTGGGCAGGCGCTCGGTGGCCAGGCGTTCGGCCAGCTGAGCACGCACCAGGTTTTCGCGGATGGCGATGTATTCCATTTCCGGCGTGATGATGCCTCGTCGCGCATAGTGCATTTGCGACACATTGGCACCCGCTTTGGCGCGGCGCGGCACGGGCGCATGCGCCATGCGCAGCGCGCTCAGCGCCGCATCGTTCAGGCGTTCGCGGCCATAGGCGCTGCTGATGCCGGGCAGCGCTTCGGTGTCGGCGCGCTCAGCAATCCATGCACCGCGCAGCGGCGCCAAGCCGCGCGTGATGTCAATCGGGGCAAGCGGGTCGGTGTACACGCCAGACGGATCGTACAGGCGCAGTGGCGGATTGGCTTCGCGGCGCGGCTCGCCGCTGCCTTCAGCGACCATCGTGTCGGTCAGCGTGACCTCGCGGAACGGCACGCGGATATCGGGGCGTGCGCCTTCGATGTAAATTTTTGCGGAACCGGGAAAAGGCGCGCGCGTGATGCGGCTTGTGAGGTCGGCGGTATCAACGGTAAGGCGGGTTTTGGCCATGGCTGTCTCCAGTAGGGTGGGGTGCCTGCCTGGGGAGCCGGAAATTCCGCTGGGGTTGCCGCTGCGGGTGCCGGAGCCAAGTGCCTTGTTCCCTACGCGGGGATGATCCCGATCAGGTTCAGCGGGTCTCGCAGTTGCGATCTCAGCCTCAGACGAAACATCTTTGGCACCCCGACAAGCTGTGTGCATTGTAAGCACAGAGGCCGTTCGCAGCAAAGCCGGCGACCCGGCAACACCCTTTTCACCAAACTTTACAAAGCATCACCGCCGCGCAATGGCGCGTATACACATGCGCCGCACACTTGCCTTCAACCTGAAGCCAATTCCTGGCGTCAGGCATCTTCTCCCCGAAAGGAAGTTTCCATGAAATTCACTCTCAAACCCCTTGCCTCCCTGAACAGTCTCATCCTCGCCAGCCTGCTGGCTACGGCAGGCGCCAGCGCCATGGCACAGGCCGCGCCCGCTGCGCCGATGGTCGGTCCTGCTGGCATGCGCGCTGGCATGCCAGGTGACTGCATGATGGGCCATCGTGACCCGGCCAAAATGCAGGCCTGGATGGCCAAACGCCAGGCCGATCTGAAAGCCACGCTCAAAATCACGCCGGCCCAGGAAGGCGCCTGGACGGCCTTCACCGCATCGATGCAGCCGCCAGCACGCAGCGCGTTCCAAACGCCTGAACAGCGCGCCGAGTTCGACAAGCTGAGCACGCCCGAGCGGATCGACAAAATGCGCGCCCTGCGCACCCAGCGCATGGCCGAGAGGAGCGCCGCCATGGACAAACGTGGCGAGGCCATCAAGGCCTTCTACGCCGCGTTAACGCCCGAGCAGCAAAAAACCTTTGACGCAGAGCACAAGAAATTCGGCCCGCATGACGGCCGCGGCCGTCACCAGGGTGGCATGCCCCGCAGAGGTTAAAGCGCCTTGCGGGCCTGACGCCCAAGAGCCTGCACTGGTGGCGCTATTTCAGCGCGCCGGTGCAGGCCATTTTTTTGGCTACTTCCTGCACATGCTGATCCGCAATTTACTATTGTTTAAATAGCAGATTGTGCCCGTATCTATTGGGCTTAAGGCACTTTTTACAAAAATATTTCCTGGCTGCGCCAGGCGTACCCCCGGGCCAGCGCAAAACGGCGTCCAGCTTGAACTTTTAACGCAGGCCTATCGACTCGAAGCAAATAAGTTGCCGTCCTACAGCTTCCCGGCGCCCAAAGATCAACAATGGAGTGCCAGGCATGTTCCAAGCCTGTTTCTCACCACTTATGAAACGTTTTTTCCCTGGTTCTTCCCGACGCGGCGCGCCTGCCGGTTTGCCTGTCGCCGCAGCCGCGGCGGCTGGCATGGCCGAGGTCGCCGCCGATTCGCAGACGGCGCTTGCGGCACCCAGACCCGACTCGTCGTTTTCCTTCAAGGTCCTCACGGTCAACATTCACAAGGGATTCACTTTTTTCAACCGCAAGTTCATCCTGCCTGAATTGCGCGAAGCCGTGCGCGCAGTTGGCGCCGATGTGGTGTTCCTGCAGGAGGTGACCGGCAGCAGTATCAAACGCCCCATAAAGTTCGACAACTATCCCGACGAGCCCCACTACGAATTCCTGGCCGATGCAATCTGGTCGCAATTTGCCTATGGCCGCAACGCGGTTTACAGCAACGGCCACCACGGCAACGCGCTGCTGTCCAAATTTCCCATCGTGCGTTTCGAAAACCACGACGTCTCGATCAGCGGCCCCGAAAGGCGCGGCTTGCTGCATTGCGAGTTGCAGATCCCGGGCCGCAAGGTGAATGTGCATGCCATCTGCGTGCACCTGGGCCTGATTGAAGCGCACCGAACTCAACAGATGGAGATGCTGTGCGAGCTGGCGCACAAGCAGATTCCCGCCAACGCACCGCTGGTGGTGGCCGGCGATTTCAACGACTGGCGGCATCGCGCCCACGCCCTGCTCAAGCGCCGGGCCGGCCTGTATGAGGTGTTTGTGCAAGCCAACGGCCAGGCCGCACGCACTTTCCCGGCGCGCCAACCCTTGCTGCGGCTGGACCGCATTTACGTGCGCAATGCCATCAGCCACAGCCCGATCGTGCTGCCAAGCAAGCCCTGGTCACACCTGTCAGACCATGCACCGCTGGCTGCGGAGATTGAACTGTAGATATGGCCCCCACGCTCGCCACTGCGTGTGCTTCGCTGCCCCCCGAGGGGGCTGAACTCGCTTGGGGCGGCCCTTCGCTTCGTTCACTGGCCCCCACGCTTTTCACTGCGCGCATGGCAGTGGCTCTCAAGGCAGCCCTATGACTCGCTGGGTCAGCGGTAACCAGTTCCGGCTGCTTGAAAACGGCGAGGAATTTTTCCCGCGCGTTTTTGAGTGCATTACCGCGGCCCAGCACGAGGTCGTGCTGGAAACCTTCATCCTGTTTGAAGACAAGGTCGGCATGGGCCTGCACGCGGCACTGCTGCAGGCGGCCGGGCGCGGTGTGCAGATCGACATCACCGTCGATGGTTTTGGCTCACCCGACCTGTCGCCCGGCTTCATTTCCGCGCTGACGCAGGCCGGCATACGGTTCCATGTGTTTGACCCCCGCCCCAAACTCTGGGGCTGGCGCACCAATCTGTTTCGCCGCATGCACCGCAAGATTGTGGTGGTTGACGGACAGCGGGCCTTTGTCGGCGGCATCAACTACTCAGCCGATCACCTGGCCGACTTCGGGCCCATGGCCAAGCAGGACTACGCCGTCGAAATGGAAGGGCCCATCGTTGCCTCGGTTCACGCGTTTGTGCACCAGGCGCTGGCGGCCGACCAGCGGGATGCCGCCGCAACTCTCACCGGCAGGCTGCGCGAGCGCTTGTCTGCCCAGACCCACAAGCTGGCCCAGCCTTGGCGGCAGGCCACGCCAGCCCCGGCGGGCGACGCGGGCGCCCTGTTTGTGACCCGCGACAACGACAAGCACACCAAGGATATCGAGCAGCACTACCGCATTGCACTTCGTGCCGCACGCCACCGCATCGTGATCGCCAACGCCTACTTCTTTCCCGGCTACCGCTTGCTCAGGGAGATCCGCAGGGCAGCGCAACGCGGCGTTGATGTGCGGCTCATCCTGCAGGGCGAGCCCGACATGGCCATCGTCAAGACGGCGGCCAACATGCTGTACCACCACCTGATGGCAGCCGGCGTGCAAATTTTTGAATATTCCGAACGGCCGCTGCATGGCAAGGTGGCGGTGGCCGACGAGGCATGGTCCACGGTAGGCTCCAGCAACCTGGACCCGCTTAGCCTGTCGCTGAACCTCGAAGCCAACGTCATCATCAAGGACCGCGCATTCAACCAGTATTTAAGCGCGCGACTGGATGACCTGATTCAGCGCGGCTGCAAGCAGATCAAGCCCGGCGACCTGGTGGAGTCGAGCGGGTGGCGCATGGTGCGCAGCTTCTTTGTGTTTCACCTGCTGCGTCGCTACCCGGCTTGGGCAGGCTGGCTGCCTGGACACGTGCAGCACCTCACGCTGGTCATGCCGATCAGCCCGGCAGCCAGCCCGGACGCGGCGGGTGCCGACGCAGTCAGCCAGGCCGATCCCGTTTGAGCGCCTGATGGCCACGCCCCGCGCCAGCGACCGCGCCCCGCGGAAAATCACCGACAAAGCCTGGTGGCTGTGGTTCAAGCGCGGCGCGGCTGCCCTGTTTTTCGCGGGGGTGGCGGCACTGCTGGTGTCGCAGGCGCGCACCATCGAATGGGGCCAGGTGCTCAGCTCGCTGAAAAACTATCCCCTGACGGCCGTCTGGGGTGCCGCGCTGCTGACCCTGGCCAGCTTCACGCTTTACAGCTGCTTTGACCTGCTGGGCAGGCGCTACACCGGCCATACGCTGGGCGCGCCCACCGTCATGCTGGTCACCTTCGTCAGCTACGCCTTCAACCTCAGCCTCGGCTCGCTGGTCGGCGGCATCGCTTTCCGTTACCGCCTCTATTCGCGCCTGGGCCTGGGCAACGGCGTCATCACCCGCATCATGTCGTTGAGCATACTGGGCAACTGGATGGGCTATGTGCTGCTGTCGGGGCTGGTGTTCAGTCTGCACCCACCCACCTTGCCGGCCGACTGGGCCATTGATTCCGCCCATCTGCGCTTCATCGGCTTCGCCTTGCTGGCCGCTGCGGCCAGCTACCTCGGCCTCTGCGCTTTTTCGCGCCAGCGCACGCTGCAGGTGCGCGGCCACACCATTGATTTGCCCTCGCCTGGGCTGGCCACGCTGCAGTTGCTCATGGGCGCCGGCAACTGGCTGCTGATGTCGGGCATTGTTTTTGTCCTGCTGCAGCACCGCATTGAATTTTCCGCCGTGGTCAGCGTGCTGCTGCTGGCCGCCGTGGCGGGCGTGATTACCCACATACCGGCGGGCCTGGGCGTGCTGGAGGCCGTGTTTGTGGCCCTGCTGTCGCACCGGATGCCCCGGCATGAGCTGCTGGCGGCGCTGGTGG
>DASUIO010000088.1:0-10023 GCA_036279755.1 Polaromonas sp.
CAATAGATTGATCCACATCAAAAGATAGGCAATCGCCTGGTATTTCCCTAGCAATCCCCTATTTCATAATTTGCGACTTTATGTAAATTGAAACGAGTCAATATTTTTTGACGGACTTCGGCGACGGACTTCAGCGATTTCAGCTAACTTAACGGTTACCCATGCTCGCATGCGCAACCTCACCCAGGCAAAAGGAGTTTGGCAAAAATGAAATGTCTACCAACTATGGTTGTGATCTGCGGCCTCATGGCCGGTTCGATTGCACATGCGCAAGTGGATGCCGATGCCGCGAAGGCGCTGCTGAAGAAGAGCGACTGCCTCAAGTGTCATGCCATTGACAAGAAGAAGGACGGCCCTTCCTACCAGGAAGTTGCCAAGAAATACAAGGGTAAGGCGGATGCGCAAGAGAAGTTGTTCACGCACATCACCACCGGTCCGAAAATCAAGATCGACGGCAATGAAGAAGAACACAAAATAATCAAGTCCAAGGACAAGGCCGAGATCACCAACACCATTCAGTGGATTTTGTCTCTCTAATCGCATGGCCAGGTTTTGGGTAACAAGCTTTGGTGCCCCTTGGTTTGACTGATTGAGGTTGGTTCGCAGCGAACCTCAAATGTGAAGTTCGCCGCGTAAGTTCCTGGTTTGGCTGGAACTGGCAATACCCGACATCGGCGCAGGCCCATCGGTGCGTCGATGTTTGTTTATTGTGGAGGACAGGCAAATGCGGCCGAATAAAGCGCTAAAAGTTCTTGCAAAGCTGCGCACCTGGAGTGCCGGCAGAAAATCAATCGTGGTGCTCTTGGCGGGATTTGCCGCCAGCTTCGTGATTCTTGGACTGACCGGCACGACTTTGGTGTACACCAGCACGGAGGAGTTTTGCTCGACCTCCTGTCACGAAATGACCACCAACGTGGCCGTGGAGTACAAAGGCACCATCCACGACAAGAACCGCACGGGGGTTCGCGCGACCTGCCCCGATTGTCATATTCCGCACTCGCCGGTGCCGCTCTATATCCGCAAAATGGGCGCGGTCCATGACCTGTGGGGACACTTCATCTCGCACTCGATCGATACCCGGGAAAAATTCCTGGCCAAGCGCTACGAGTTGGCTCAGCGGGTATGGATATACATGAAAGAGAACGACTCGCGCGAATGCCGCCATTGCCACACTGCGGCGAAGATGGATCCCGAAAAGCAATCGGAGAAGGCCCAGTTGCGGCATGCGAAAGGCAAGAAGGAGCGGATGACCTGCATTGACTGCCACTTCGCCATTGCCCACGAGGAGCCCACGGGAGGCCCGGGCCCACAGGAGCTCGAAGTGGACAAGAGCCTGATATCGAAAGGGGCGATTTTCTAATGATCGCGCTATCGCGATGGTTGGTCAGTAGTTCCGTTGACGTACTGTGTATCAGAGGAGAAGCGCCAGATGTCCAAAGTTCTTGAAAAAATCCGTACTTGGGCAACGCATCCCGGATCGCTTGCTGTGCTGGGTGTGGGTCTTGTGGTCGGCCTGGTTGTTTTTGCCTCTCTTGGCACATTCATGGTGTATGCCAACTCGGAGCAATTCTGCGCTAACGCCTGCCATGAAATGAAATCAACCGTGGCGGTTGAGTACAAAGGCTCCATTCATGACAGCAACCGCACCGGGGTGCGCGCCACCTGTCCCGACTGTCATGTGCCGCATGGATACATTCCCAACTACCTGGCCAAGCTGGGTCTTTTCTCCGACATTTGGGGACACTTCGTCACTGGTTCGATCAACACCAAGGAAAAATTCGAAGCCAAGCGCTACGAGTTGGCCAAGCGGGTATGGGTCTATATGAAAGCCAACGACTCGCGTGAGTGCCGCCATTGCCATACCACTTCCAAGATGGATCCGGAAAAGCAAACGGCAAAGGCGCAGACGAGGCACGAGAAACTCCGCACCGAGGGGCTGACCTGCATCGACTGCCACTTCGGCATCTCCCACCAGGAGCCCGAAGGGCCGGGGCCGCAGGAATTGAACGCGGCGACCAAGACTAAATGAGCCTGCGGCTTGCATAGGGAAAACGAGGCGGGGAATCCGATTCCTCCGTTTTCGTCTATCCGATTGCTGGATGATCGAACCGAAAGGAAATATCGTGTTAATAGAATGCTACGAATGCAAGGGCCAAGTGAGCGAATATGCTGTCGCGTGTCCTCATTGCGGAGCCGTGCGCAAGGATGAGGACTCACTGGCCGTTGTCGTCACTGACATGGACATGGGGATTTTCTCGATGATCTGGTTCCTCATCAAGGTGTCAATTGCCGCGGTCCCCGCGGTCATAGTCATCTATACGGCCTGGACCATCATCGGCGGAATATTGAACCCGTTCTTGCACATGTAGGTCGATTCGCCCGCCGGTTCGTGAAAGCGCCTTGTCTCTTGAGCTGAATTGCGGAGATAGTGTGCGCGATGAAGATCATGCACACCATGGCGAGCGATGCTCACGCCAATTCACCGAAGCGCCGTTTTTACAGCGTAGAGTTCAAGACCCAAATTGTGGAGCAATGCCGCCAGCCTGGCGCATCCATTGCTGCTGTTGCGCTGGCCCACTCGTCATACCCGTTAACGGAGCGCGGTGGTCTTCGAGGTTTCAGCCCTGCGCAACGGGCCGGTTCGGGTCGCTGCACCAGTCGCTCCAGCTACCGGCATAGAAGCCTGTGTGACCCAGGCCAGCGACTTCCATGGCGAGGAGGTTGGGCACGGCACTCACGCCGCTGCCGCAGTGGTGCACCACCGTGGCCGGGTCGCGCCCGCCCAGCAAGGCTTTAAATTCGGCTTTGAGTTGTGCTGCGGGTTTGAATTTTCCATCGGGGCCGAAGTTTTCGCTGAAAGGGCGGTTCAATGCGCCGGGGATGTGGCCGGCCACCGGGTCCAGCGGCTCGACCTCGCCCTTGAAGCGTGCTGTGCCGCGCGCATCGATGAGGGTTTGGCTGGGGCGACCGAGCTGGCTTGCCACGCTTTGGGCATCGACCAGTGTGGCCAGCGGTGGGGCCAGCATGAAACTGGTTTGAAAATGCGCGGGCTCTTCGCCGCTGTTCACGGCGCCGCCTGCGGCCTCCCAGGCCTGCAGCCCGCCATCGAGTACAGCCACGTTGTTGTGACCGGCCCATTTGAGCATCCACCACAGGCGGCCACAGTAGTTGGCGCTGTTGCGGTCGTACACCACGGCCTGCATGTCGTTGGCAAAGCCGACGCTTGAAAGCCAGATGGCAAATCTTTCGCGGTTGGGCAGCGGGTGGCGTCCACCCGAGGCGGGTGCGTCGGCGCCACTGACCGTGAGCACGGCACGGGCGCCCACTTGGCCGGGGTTAAGGCCGTGTTTTGCACTCAGCGCCTTGTCCAGGTCGGCGTACACGGCACCGGGGATGTGTGACGCAAGATACTGCTGTTCACCGTCGTGGGGCTGCATCAGGTCAAAGCTGCAGTCAAACACGCGCAGGGGCTGGCCGCTGGTCATCAGCGCCTGCAGCTGTTCGGCGGAAATCAGTGTGGTGTAGTTCATTTTGTGCTCCTTGATTGATCAATGCTCTTCGGCGGGCGCATCGGGCGCGGCGCGAGCCCGCAGCACAGTGGCGGCAATGGCGCTGACAATGATGAGCGCCATGCCGGCCCAGCCTACCAGGGGAATATTGTCGCCAAAAAGCATGAGGCCGTAGAGGGCGGAAAACACAATGCCCGAATATTGCAGGTTGGCCACCATCAGTGTTCCGCCATGGCCGACGGACATCGAATAGGCCCGGGTCATGGTCAATTGGCCGAGCGAGGCCAGAATGCCCATCGGCGGTAGCCACAACGCATGCTGCCAGTTCCAGGGCGACACGCCCATGACCCCCATGCCGAAGGCGCCAGCCACCGTCGTGCCGACGGCAAAGTAAAACACCGTGCGTATTTCGGGCTCGCCCATGCGTGAAATCGCCATGACCTGCATGTAGGCAAACGCGGCACCCAGGCCCGACAGCAAGCCGATCAGGCCGGCAAAAGCCTGATTCTGGTCCATCGCCGGGCGCAGCAGCAGCACCACGCCAGCAAAGCTGGCCAGAATTGCCATGATCAGTGGGCCCTGGCTGGGCCCTTTTTTGCCGGACCTTCCGAGCATGAGCGCGCCGCCCACCAGAAATGCAGCAATCCAGACACTGCTCATGTAGTTCAGCGTCATCGCCGTGGCCAGCGGCAGGTGGGCAATCGAATAAAACCAGGCCGACAGCGACATCACGCCGATGACACTGCGCCAGGCATGCATGGCGGGCATGCGGGTGCCCAAGCGGGTGCCGCTCGCTCGCGCATAGGCGGCCATGAAAAGAAGGCCCAGCACGCCGCGGTAGAACACCAGCTCGGAACTATTGAAATACGCGGACGCATACTTGACGCACACGCCCATGCTCGCAAACAGGAACGAAGAGGCAATCATCCAGACAGCTTGCATCGCGTGGCTTTGAAGGTGGGGTATTTTTATAAATGAAATTTGCCTGCAGCCCAATAAGGGTGGGCGTAAACAGCTATTAAATACATAGCGATTGGCAGGCTGAGGGCGGTGCCCTCAAATCATTTGCGTGGTTTTGCTGGCACCCATTTCGCGGCGATACCACTCGTGAAAATGCTGCATGCCGTCTTCCATGGGGCTCTGGTAGGGGCCGAACTCGTTGTCGCCGCGTTGCAAGAGCGCCTTGCGGCCGGCGTCCATGCGCAGTGCCAGCTCGTCGTCTTCCACGCAGGTTTCCATGTAAGCGGCCTGTTGCGCTTGCATGAACTCGGGCTCGAAGGCGCAAATTTCCTCGGGGTAGAAAAACTCCACCACGTTAAGCGTTTTGTCAGGGCCTTGCGGGTGCAGTGTGCTGACCACCAGCGTATGCGGGTACCACTCCACCATGACGTGCGGGTAGTAGGTAAGCCAGATCGCGCCGTATTTGGGTGCCGCGCCCTTGCGGTATTGCAGCACCACGTCGTGCCATTTTTTGTAGGTGTCGGTGCCGGGCTTGCCCAGCTTGTCGGACACGCCCACGGTTTGCACCGAGGCGTGGGGAACCAAGTCCCAGCGCAAGTCGTCGGTGGTGACAAACGCGCCCAGCCCGGGATGGAAAGGGCCGACGTGGTAGTCCTCCAGGTACACCTCAATAAAGGTTTTCCAGTTGTAATTGCACTCGTGCAGCTGCACCTTGTCGAGCTGGTAACCCGAAAAGTCCAGGTCGGCCAGGGGGCCCAGCGGCGCCATCTCGGCGGCAATGTCGCGGCCGTTGTCTTCAAACACCAAGCCGTTCCAGCGGGTGGTTTTGTAACGGTTCAGGTTCAGGCAGGGGTCGACTTCGAAGTGCGGCGCGCCGATCAGCTCGCCGGAGGTGTTGTAGGTCCATCGGTGCAGCGGGCAGACGATGTTGCTGCCGGTGTTGCCGCGGCCCTGCAACATGGTTGACTGGCGATGGCGACAGACGTTGGAAATCAGCTGAATGCCCGACGCATTGCGCACCAGCGCGCGGCCTTCGCCCTCTTGGGGGAGGGTATAAAAATCGCCCATGTTGGGTACGGCCAGCTCGTGGCCGAGGTAACGCGGCCCGCGGGCAAACAGCTTTTGCTGCTCCCGCTGGTACAGGCCCGCATCGAAATAACTGGAGATGGGGAGCTGGCTCGTGGCCTGCAACAGACGAAGGCTTAGATCAGACATGCAATTTCGGTAAACATGCCGCCGCAGACAGGCCGTGGAGGCAGGTAAAAAACCAGGCGAATAGGCGAGCTGTGCGGCAGCCCAAAGGTGAAAACAAGGCCGTAAGGTTCCACAAGGGGAGCAATGCTAAAACTGTGAGCGGGAACTGTGATCGAAAACTTCTGTCAATTCTACCTGCGGGGGCGTTTAGCGGGGCTCTGCGCGGTGCCAACCGATAATAGGGCGGTGGCTCTGCCGCCCGGGGGCAGAGCCCGAAATCCCTGTAACGGCCTAAAATCAGTCTTTCACCCAAATACCATGGCCAAAAGCTCCTCATCATCATCTACTTCCTCCGCTTCAGTCGTTTCAGCGGCCAGCGCGGCATCGCCTCCTGCACTGCCTGCCAGCTATGAGGCTGCACTGAATGAGCTTGAAGGGCTGGTGGTCCGCCTGGAGTCAGGGCAGTTGCCGCTGGATCAGCTGCTCACGGGTTACCAGCGCGGTGCGCAGCTGCTGAAGTTTTGCCGCGACAAGC
This sequence comes from Polaromonas sp., assembly GCA_036279755.1. Taxonomy (GTDB): domain Bacteria; phylum Pseudomonadota; class Gammaproteobacteria; order Burkholderiales; family Burkholderiaceae_C; genus Polaromonas. The sequence goes on from DASUIO010000088.1 coordinate 6,199, forward strand.
TCGAAGCGGTGGAAACCCAGATCAAGGTGCTGGAAGGCACAGAGCTCAAGCCCTGGCTGCAAGAGTAATCTGCTGAGTCGCAACAAAATAAACACCCTAGCGCAAGAGACCGACGATTGAACGACCCTGAAAAACTGTCCCCCTCTCCCTTCGGCTTTACGCTGAGCGCCTGGAGCGCGCAGCAGCTTGCCGCCGTTGAGAAAGCCTTGTCCCGCTGGGTCGCCGGTCCGGGCGCTGCACCGGCGCCAGCCGGCTTGGGCGAGGCCATGCGCTATGCCGTGCTCGACGGCGGCAAGCGCCTGCGTCCGCTGCTGGTGATGGCGGCCTGCGAAGCCGTCAATGGCAACGTCCACGCCGCGCTGCGCTCGGCCTGCGCGGTGGAGCTGATTCATGCGTACTCGCTGGTGCACGACGACTTGCCGTGCATGGACAACGATGTGCTGCGCCGCGGCAAGCCCACGGTGCACGTCAAGTTTGGCCAGGCGCAGGCGCTGTTGGCTGGCGATGCCTTGCAGGCACTGGCTTTCGAGCTGCTCACGCCCGATGATGATTCGGTGGCTGCCGCTACGCAGGCGCGCCTGTGCCGCATGCTGGCGCAAGCTGCGGGCTTTCAAGGCATGGCGGGTGGCCAGGCGATAGATCTGGCCAGCGTCGGCAGGCCTTTGACGTCCGCGCAGCTGCACGAAATGCACCGCCTCAAAACCGGCGCGCTGCTGCAAGCCAGCGTGATGATGGGGGCGGCCTGCGGCAGCGCAACGCTTGCTACGCAAAATGCGCTGCGCGATTACGGCGCTGCCGTGGGCCTGGCATTTCAGGTCGTTGACGACATTCTGGATGTGACGGCCGATTCGGCCACGCTGGGTAAAACCGCCGGCAAGGACGCGGCGCAAGACAAGCCCACCTTTGTCTCGCTGCTGGGGCTGCAGGCCTCGAAAGATTACGCGCAGCAACTGCTGGCGCAAGCCCTGGCCAGCCTCGAAGGCAGCGGGCTGAGGAACACCCACGCATTGCATGCGTTGGCTGACATGCTGGTCAATCGCGCTCACTAGGTAACGAATTCCGCCTTAATAAACATCACGATGTACCCATTGCTTGAAACCATCAACAGTCCCGCCGATCTGCGGCGGCTGCCCCGCAGCCAGCTCAAGGCATTAGCTGACCAGTTGCGTGCCTACGTGCTCGACAGCGTTTCCAAAACCGGCGGGCACTTAAGCTCCAACCTTGGCACGGTGGAGTTGACGGTGGCTTTGCACTATGTCTTCAACACGCCTGACGACCGGCTGGTGTGGGACGTGGGCCACCAGACCTACCCGCACAAAATTCTCACCGGTCGGCGCGAGCGCATGAGCACCCTGCGGCAGTTAGGCGGGCTCTCGGGTTTCCCACGACGCGACGAAAGCGAGTACGACACCTTTGGTACGGCCCATTCGTCGACGTCGATTTCGGCCGCGCTGGGCATGGCGCTGGCCGCTCAGCAAAAGGGCGAAAACCGTCACGCGGTGGCCATTATTGGGGACGGTGCCATGAGCGCCGGCATGGCGTTTGAGGCCCTGAATAACGCGGGCGTGCATGACCACTGCAAGCTGCTGGTGGTGCTCAACGACAACGACATGAGCATCAGCCAGCCCGTGGGCGCGCTGAATCGCTACCTGGCCCAGCTGATGAGCGGACGTTTTTACGCATCGGCCAAAAATGTGGGCAAGCAGGTGCTCAGCGTTGCGCCGCCGCTGCTGGAGCTGGCCAAGCGCCTGGAGGCGCATGCCAAAGGCATGGTGATGCCGGCCACATTGTTTGAAAACTTCGGTTTCAACTACATCGGCCCGATTGACGGCCACGATCTGGAGTCCCTGATTCCCACGCTGGAAAACATCAAGCACTTGATGTCCACCAATGGCGGTCCACAGTTTCTCCACGTCGTTACCAAAAAGGGCCAAGGCTACAAGCTGGCCGAAGCCGACCCGATTGCCTATCATGGCCCCGGCAAGTTTGACCCGGCCATGGGCCTGCAAAAATCCAGCGTGCATGCCAAGCAGACCTTCACCCAGGTCTTCGGACGCTGGCTGTGCGACATGGCCGAGCAAGACAGCCGCCTGGTCGGCATCACGCCCGCCATGCGCGAGGGCTCAGGCATGGTGGAGTTTCATCAGCGCTTTCCCGAGCGCTACCACGACGTCGGCATCGCCGAGCAGCATGCGGTCACTTTCGCCGCCGGCATGGCCTGCGAGGGGCTCAAGCCCGTGGTCGCGATTTACTCGACCTTTTTGCAGCGCGGCTACGACCAGCTGATCCACGATGTGGCGCTGCAAAACCTGCCGGTGGTGTTTGCGCTGGACCGCGCCGGTCTGGTGGGCGCTGATGGCGCCACGCATGCGGGTGCCTACGACATTCCCTATTTGCGCTGCATCCCGAATATGAGCGTGGCCTGCCCGGCCGACGAAAACGAGTGCCGAAAGCTGCTGACATCAGCCTTTGAGCAGAATCATCCGGTGGCCGTGCGCTACCCGCGCGGGGCAGGTGCCGGGGTGGAACCCGAGGCCGGTCTGCAGTCGCTGCCGTTTGGCAAAGGCGAGATTCGCCGCGAAGGTGCCGGCATCGCCATTCTGGCGTTTGGCACGCTGCTCTATCCCGCGCTGCAGGCGGCAGAAAAACTTGGTGCGACGGTCGTCAACATGCGCTGGGCCAAGCCGCTGGATACCGAGCTGCTGCTGAAGGTGGCGGCAGCGCACGAAGCACTGGTCACGCTGGAAGAGGGCGCCATCATGGGAGGGGCCGGCAGTGCCGTCAGCGAAGCGCTTCAGGCTGCGGGCATGGTCAAACCCCTGCTGCAACTGGGCTTGAAGGACGAATTCATCGAGCATGGCGATCATGCCAAGTTGCTGGCTTTGCAGGGCCTGGACGCCGAGGGCATTGAAGCATCCATCCTCGCGCGTTTTGGTGCATTGCGACCGTCCGATCAGCCCGCCAAGGTCGCGCTCAAGTCGGTGGCGTGAACTGATCAGCCCGCCATGGGCTGAGCGAGCGTGGGCTAGCTGGCTCGACTTTCAAAAAAAGCCGTCTCATGCAGGCGGTTTTTTTGTGTCACGTTACGGGTAAGAACGGGTTGGATTGCGGAAAAAAGCTGGCAGAATGGCAATGCTCCGCCCATCGCTGCGAGTCATTGCCCTCATTGCAATGAAGGCTTGAACGACGAGATATGGCAGATCAATGCAGAATTAAATAGTCGATAACTTTTCAGGAGAATGTATTCATGGATCGTCGCTCATTAATAAAAAATGCTGGCATCGCCGGTGTACTCGCTGCCGGCATCGCGCCCGCTGTGCATGCGCAGGCCGCAGTCCGCTGGCGTTTGGCTTCAAGTTTCCCCAAGTCGCTGGACACGGTGTATGGCGGCGCTGAGACTTTTGCCAAAAAAGTCAATGAAATGAGCGGCGGCAAATTCGTCGTGACCACCCACGCGGCGGGCGAGTTGATGCCGGCTTTCGGCGTGGTGGATGCCCTGCAAAATGGCACAGTCGAGATGGCCCACACGGCGGCTTACTATTTCTTCGGCAAGGACGACGCATTCGCGCTGAGCTGCTCAATCCCGTTCGGCTTGAACAGCCGCCAGATGACGGCCTGGATGTACCAGGGCAACGGCCTCAAGCTGACGCGCGAGTTCTACGCCAAGTACAACATCATGAATTTCCCGGGCGGCAACACCGGGGCCCAGATGGGCGGCTGGTACCGCAAGCAAATCAAGAGCGTGGCCGATCTGAAGGGCCTGAAATTCCGCGTTGGCGGCTTTGCCGGCAAGGTGCTCGAGCGCATGGGCGTGGTGCCGCAGAA
>DASUIO010000089.1:0-2405 GCA_036279755.1 Polaromonas sp.
ATTCATTGCCCTGAGCACGGCGCGGTGCCGGTGCCCGAAAAAGACCTGCCCGTGGTGTTGCCGCTGGACTGCGTGCCCGACGGTTCAGGCAACCCCTTGAACAAGCACGATGGCTTTCATGCGGGTGTGACCTGCCCGGTCTGCGGCCAACCGGCGCGCCGTGAGACCGACACCATGGACACCTTTGTCGATTCGTCGTGGTACTTCATGCGCTACTGCGACCCGAAGAACGACCAGGCCATGGTGGCCGAGGGCGCCGAGTACTGGATGCCGATGGACCAGTACATCGGCGGCATCGAGCATGCCATCCTGCATCTGCTGTATGCGCGTTTCTGGACCAAGGTGATGCGTGACCTCGGACTCGTGAAGATCGACGAGCCCTTCACCAAGCTGCTCACGCAGGGCATGGTGCTCAACCACATCTACTCGCGCAAGGGCGAAAAAGGCGGGATGGAGTATTTCTGGCCGAACGAGGTCGAAGACATCCATGACGGCACGGGCAAAGTCACGCAGGCCAGGCGCAAGTCGGACGGTCTGTTGGTGAACTACGAAGGCGTAGGCACCATGAGCAAGAGCAAAAACAATGGCGTGAACCCGCAGGACCTGATCGAAAAATACGGCGCCGACACCGCGCGCCTGTACACCATGTTCACCGCGCCGCCCGAAGCCACGCTGGAATGGAATGACGCCGGGGTGGAAGGTTCCTACCGCTTCTTGCGCCGCGTCTGGAATTTCGGGGTCAAGCTTGATGCCCTGAATTCAGGAACTGCTTGTGCCCAAGCTGATTGGATCAAAGGCTCTTTTGATAAAGAAATAAAGGCACTCAGGCTGGAAGTTCATACGGTGCTCAAGCAGGTGGACTACGACTACCAGCGCATGCAATACAACACGGTGGTGTCCGGTAGCATGAAACTTCTCAATGCGCTCGAAGACTACAAAGGCGAAACGTCAGCGGCTTCCGTGGCGGCGCTGCGCGAAGGCTTCAGCATTTTGCTGCGCTGTCTGTACCCGGCCACGCCGCACCTCGCGCATGCGTTGTGGTCCGAGTTGGGGTATGCCGCAAAAGACGGCGACCTGCTCGATGCGACTTGGCCTGAAGTGGACGGCAGCGCCTTGCAGCAGGACGAGATTGAGCTGATGCTGCAGGTCAACGGCAAGCTGCGCGGTTCGGTCACCGTCCCGGCAGGTGCCGACAAGGATGCGATTGAGGCGGCCGCGCTGGCGTCGGAGGCCTTCATCAAGCAGGCTGCGGGCGCACCGGCCAAAAAGGTCATCGTGGTGCCGGGCCGCCTGGTCAACATCGTGGTCTGAGACCACTCCAGCAGAACACCCCCCACAAGGCCAACCATGCAGCGTCGCGTTTTACTGTCCCTGATGGCTTCCGCCGCCGCCTTGAGCGGCTGCGGTTTTGCGCTGCGCAAGGCGCCCAACTTCGCCTTCACCACGCTGTACAGCGGCCTGGCCGAGACCTCGCCGCTCGGCGTGGAGCTCAGAAGGTCGCTGGAGTCCACCCGCAAGGTCCACGTGATCACCGACGCCCGCCAGATCAGCGAGGCGCAAGTCATTCTCGATGTGCTGGCCGACCAGCGCGAAAAGGTCGTGCTCAGTCTCAATGCTGCGGGTCAGGTGCGCGAGTTTCAGCTGCGCATGCGTTTTCGGTTCAGGTTGCGGACGCTGGCGGGTAAGGAACTGATCCCCAACACCGAAATTCTGCAAGAGCGCGACATCAGCTTCAACGAATCAGCGGTGCTGGCCAAGGAAGCTGAAGAGGGGTTGCTCTACCGCGACATGCAAAGCGACATCGTCCAGCAGATCATGCGCCGTCTGGCTGCGGTGAGCACACTTTAGGCGCTGTTTCAATGACTGCTGGTGACCCCTTGCTCGGCGTGGGGCGTCCCCGGCGGAATCGTGGACAGCGTCCAAACGGCGCTTTACCCTTGCCGGCAAGTCGACTCAAGTCATCAGGCGACAAAGCCGATAAATTCTCAATCATGCAACCGGCCAGTCTGTTACCTTCGCCCCTTTCTGGCCCCGGCCTGGCGGGTGACAATGAGCCCGCGGTCGCAGCCAACGCCATTTCGCTGGCGCTGCTGGATGACCCGCAGGAGTGGTCAGCCTTCAGCCGGCCATTGGCGCAGCAGCCCGCGTGCTGGGAATCGAGCGTGGTGTTCGAAGGCATGCACTGTGCCGCCTGCGCGCTCACCATTGAGGAGGCCTTGCGCCAGGTGCCCGGCGTGATGTCAGTCGAAGTGAGTGCGGCCAGTCATCGCGGCCGCATCGTCTGGTCAGACCAGGCTGTCAAGCCGTCAGGCTGGATGCAGGCCGCCCAGCGTGTCGGTTACCGTGCCGTGCCGGCCAACGATGCCTTTGCCCTCGACCGCCGACGCGCCGAGACGCGCCAGGCG
>DASUIO010000090.1:0-5438 GCA_036279755.1 Polaromonas sp.
AAAAATCCGCTTCTGTGCTGTTGTGGCTTTCCTGCTTTCTCTTCGCTGGCAACAGCCTGGCCCAAAAGGCTTGGGTCATCGGACAGTCCGCACCGTTGAGCGGTGACAACGCCAGCTTTGGACGTGACATTCACGATGGCGCATCGGCCTATTTCAAAGCTGTGAACGCCAGAGGCGGGGTGGCCGGCGTGCCGATCGAGTTGATCTCGCTGGATGACCAGAATCAAAGAAAAATAGCCGGCACCAACACGCAGAAATTACTGGAAACCAACGGCGCCGTGGCCTTGTTTGGTTTTGCCTCGGCCACGCTCAGCCTGGATGCCATGCCGCAGGCAGAAAAAGCAGGCGTTTTGTTTTTTGCACCGTTCTCAGGTGCAAACCCGGTGCGGAAGCCAAACCCCGTGGTGTTCACGCTGCGGGCCTCGTATGGTGATGAGCTCGAAAAAATGCTGTCGTTCTGGACTGGCTTGGGTTTAAAGCAAGTGGTTGTAATCCACTACGACGACGAGGTCGGCAAGCAGAATCTGGCCGTGGTCACCGAGTATCTGGCCAAGCAGAGCAAGACACCGTCCGCCTTCGCCTTGCAGCGAAATGCAAAGCTGGACGCCGCGCAGGTCAACAAGTTGCTTGAGCTTAAGCCCGATGTGATCATCAACACCGTGCTGTCAGGTCCTGCAGCCGAGATCAGCAAGAAAATTGTTGCGCGGGGAACATTCATACCGATGTCGAGCCTGTCTTTTATCGGTGCCCGGCAATATATTGAGGCAGCGGGCGAAGCCGGTGCTGGCGTTTCGATTTCCCAGGTAGTCCCCAGCCCCTCTTCGTCCCTGCCGGTAGTGCAGGAGTGCGCGAAGGCCTTGCACGATGCCGGTGTGACCCAGCCCATGAACAGCGCCCACCTCGAAGCCTGTATCGGCGCCAAAGTGCTGACCGAAGCCATGCGTCGCAGCAAAAAAGCCGGAGACCCCAAAGCGCTGCTGGCCTCCATGATGACTCTGGGCACCTACGACGCCGGTGGTTTCACCGTGACATACGGCCCCAACCAGCACCATGGCAGCAAGTATGTAGAACTCGGCATGGTGACGCGCAACGGCAAACTGCGCAACTGAGCGACGCGTACATATCAAAGAGTTTGATTCGGAGTCAGTCTCACGCCTTGATTTCGGTGGCCGTTATCTGGTACTTGAAATCATCCGGCATGCAGGCGTCAAAGCGCCCTGCCGCATTTTCGGCAGTCGGGTAATGAAGAAGCGGGGGTTTTCACCCTTGGAGTTGGGCAAAGCCACATCGTGGGTGGTGTTGCAGGCCATCCAGTTGCCTTCCAATAGAAGAAAAGGAAAGCCGCTCAGCTGTGCTCAAACGCCGTGGAATTTGCGACCACCAGTGCCGTCATATTAACAATGCGGCGCACCGTAGCCGAGGGTGTGAGAACGTGTACGGATGCAGCCGCGCCGAGCAACACGGGCCCCACGGTGACCCCATTGGCCGATGTCATCTTCAGCACGTTGAACAGAATATTGGCCGAGTCCAGGTTCGGGCAGACCAGTAGATTGGCTTCTCCCTCCAAGGTGGTATCAGCCAAGGCCGTGCGGCGCACCGTCTCGGACAGCGCCGCATCGCCCTGCAGTTCGCCGTCGCACTCCACGTCGGGGGCCAACTGTCCAAACAACTCGCGCGCCAGGCGCATTTTGCGCGCACTGGGTCGATCAGATGAACCGAAATTGGAATGTGACAGAAAGGCCACCTTAGGGGGCAGACCGAAGCGGCTCACTTCTTGCGCCGCCATCAGGGCGATGCTGGCCAGTTGTTCGGCCGACGGGTCTTCGTTCACATAGGTGTCGGTGATAAACAGCGCGTGCTTGTCGAGGATCAAGGCGTTCATCGCAGCCAGACTGCTGGCGCCTTTTTTTAAACCGATGATGTCGCGCACGTGCTGCAGGTGCACATCGAAACGCCCCAGCGTGCCGCACAGCATGGCATCGGCATCGCCCAGCCTGACCATCAGCGCGGCAATGGTGGTGCTGGAGCGACGCACCGCGGCCTTGGCGGCCGCCTGTGTCACGCCATAACGCCCCAGAAGTTTGTGATAGAGCTCCCAGTATTGGCGAAAGCGCGGGTCGTTCTCGGGATCGACGCAGCCCACGTCGCGCCCGAGTTGAATGCGCAAGCCCGCCTTGGCAATGCGCGCTTCGATCACCGCCGGGCGGCCAATCAGTATCGGGTGCGCGAGGCCTTCGTCCACGACCACCTGAGCGGCGCGCAGCACGCGCTCATCTTCACCCTCGGCATAGGCCACACGCTTGGCCTTGGGCGCCACCGCCTTGGCAGCCCTGAACACGGGCTGCATGAACATGCCGGTTTGATAGACGAAGCGCGACAGCTGCTGGCGATAGGCCTCCATGTCCTGGATCGGCCGGGCGGCCACGCCCGATTCTTCGGCAGCCTTGGCCACCGCCGGGGCAATGCGCAGGATCAGCCTCGAGTCAAAAGGCGTGGGAATCAGGTAGTCGCTGCCAAATACCAGTTCCGTACCGGCATAAGCGGTGGCAACTTCTTCGCTGATATCGGCCTTGGCCAGATCGGCAATCTCTCGCACACAGGCCAGCTTCATGGCCTCGGTGATCTTGGTGGCGCCGCAATCGAGCGCGCCGCGAAAGATGTAGGGGAAGCACAGGACGTTGTTGACCTGATTGGGATAGTCCGATCGGCCAGTGGCGATGATGCAATCCGGCCGTGCCGCCTTGGCCAGTTCCGGACGAATCTCGGGCTCGGGGTTGGCCAGCGCCAGAATGATGGGCCGCTCGGCCATGGTCTTGACCATCTCGGGCGTAAGCACACCGCCTGCAGAGCAACCCAAAAACACATCGGCCCCGGCCACCGCATCGGCCAACGTGCGTGCCGTTGTGGCCTTGTCTTGGGCCACACGCAGCTTGGATTCATCAAAGCCACCCGGGCGACCGTGGTAAATCAAGCCTTTGGAGTCGCAGACAAAAACGTTGGCGCGTCGTACCCCCAGCCCGACCATGACATCCAGACAGGCCAGCGACGCCGCGCCAGCGCCGGAGACCGCCAGCTTGACATCTTCAATGCGCTTGCCCACCAGTTCCAGGCCATTGAGCAGCGCCGCGCTGGAAATGATTGCCGTGCCATGCTGGTCGTCGTGGAACACCGGAATATTGAGACGGTCACGCAGCTTGCTCTCGATGTAAAAGCACTCGGGTGCCTTGATGTCCTCTAAATTGATGCCGCCCAGCGTGGGCTCCATGGCAGCGATGATGTCCACCAGTTTGTCCGGGTCGTTCTCGTTGAGTTCGATGTCAAATACATCAATGCCGGCGAATTTTTTGAACAGACAGGCTTTGCCCTCCATCACCGGCTTGCCAGCCAGCGGTCCGATGTTGCCCAGACCGAGCACCGCTGTACCATTGGTAATGACACCCACCAGGTTGGCACGCGAGGTGTACTCCACCGCCATCGACGGATCGGCCTGGATGTCCAGACAGGGATAGGCCACACCTGGCGAATAGGCCAGCGACAGGTCGCGCTGATTGGACAACGGTTTGGTAGGAGAGATGGAAATCTTGCCGCGAGTGGGGAGTTGATGGTATTCGCGGGCCGCATCACGCAGGGCTTGCTCTGCAGGTGAGAGGATTTTCATGCTGACTATCTCCTTTTAACCAGTTTACACATCCATTGTGCTGCGCATTCCCTGTAGCTGCCTGGCGGAAATTCAAATATCTTCCGGCACCATTTTGATGGCACCACATGGGCATTCAGAGACGCAGATACCGCAACCCTTGCAGTAGTCATAATTGAAGTCAAAGCCCTTGCCTGGGCCGTGTTTGATGACGGCGTTGTCCGGGCAGACACCATAGCAGTTGTCGCACTCAAAGCAGTTGCCGCAAGACAGGCAGCGCCGGGCTTCGAACAGGGCATTGCTTTCATCAAGCCCGCCTTGTACTTCTTCAAAGGTGGATTGACGCCGGATGATGTCCAGTATGGGTCGAACCGTCTTGGGCGCGTCGCTGTAGTACCAGGGGTTGAGCATTTCAAAGTCTGCCAACTCGCGTTTGGGCGGCGGGGCATAGGCGCGGCCGCGCAGCCAGGCGTCAATGTTGCGTGCCGCCTTTTTGCCATGGCCGATGGCCACGGTGACATTGCGCTCGGCCGGCACCATGTCGCCGCCGGCAAAGATGCCATCATGACCAGTCATCATGTTGGCATCGACCTGCACCACGCCGTCCTCTACCGCCAGACCCGGTACGCCTTCGATCAGCGACAAGTCCACGTCCTGCCCCAACGCCAGCACCACGGAGTCGGCCTCCAGCGTTTCAAATTCGCCGGTGGGTTGCGGAAAGCCCTTGTCATCAAGCGCCATTTTTTCCACGGTAATGGATGATTCCCCGGCCTGCTTGATAGTGGACAGCCACTTGATCAGCACGCCTTCTTGCAACGCTTCTTCCACCTCGAAATCATGCGCGGGCATTTTCTCGCGGGTGCGCCGATAGACGATGATGGATTCGGTCGCACCCAGTCGTTTGGCGGTGCGAGCCACGTCAATTGCGGTGTTGCCGCCACCATAGACCACCACACGGCGTCCCAGCATGGGCTTGTCTTCGCCCTCCATGGAACGCAGCACCGACACCGCATCGATCACCCTGGCCGAGTCGCCTGCGGGAATGTAGGCACGTTTGGCAATGTGGGCACCGACGGCCAGAAAGACCGCGTCGAAGCCGCCTTGCTGCCTGGATTCGAGCACGTTGTCCACTTTGGTGTTGTAGTGGATGCTTACGCCCAGGTCCACAATGCGCTGCACTTCGGCGTCGAGCACCTGGCGCGGCAAGCGATATTGCGGAATGCCAAAGCGCATCATGCCGCCAGGCAAAGGGCCTGCCTCATGCACGGTGACCTGGTGCCCCATTCGCGCCAAATGGTAAGCGGCAGCAAGACCTGAAGGCCCGGCACCCACCACCAACACCTTTTTTCCTGATGCTGCTGCCGCAGGTGCGAACTTCCAGCCCTGCGCGATGGCCTGGTCGCCCAGGAAATGTTCCACCGAGTTGATGCCCACGGGCGCATCGATCTGGCCACGGTTGCAGGCACCCTCGCAGGTGTGGTAGCAGACGCGGCCCATGATGGCCGGAAACGGGTTGTCTTCAACCAGCACGCGCCAGGCCTGCTGGTAGTCGCCGGACTCGGCATGAAACAGCCAGGCCTGGATGTTCTCGCCGGCCGGGCACTGGTGATTGCAGGGTGGTATGCGGCTCAGGTACACCGGGCGGGAAGTGCGCCAGGAACCGGTGTGGTTGGCCAGGGAAGAACCCACATCGAGCGTAATGGCAAAAGGCTTTTCCATGTTCATAAGACTCCCACGTTTGTCGCTTGATGTATTGCACTGCTCCCCGAGGGGGCCTTCGCGCCTGGGGGCGGCCCGTCGA
>DASUIO010000091.1:0-4540 GCA_036279755.1 Polaromonas sp.
ACCCGAATTCCACGGTGCTTCGTATTCTTCGATCTTGAAGAAGGTGCCCGACATGTCGGTGTTCCAGCGCACGTCGTCAAAGATGAAGAATTCTGGCTCTGGTCCGAAGTAAGCGGTGTCGCCCAGGCCGGAGGCCTTGAGGTAGGCTTCAGCGCGCTTGGCAATCGAGCGTGGATCACGGTCATAGGCCTTGCCGTCGCTGGGCTCGACCACGTCGCAACTCATGAACAGCGTCGTTTCTTCAAAGAACGGGTCGATGTTGGCGGTGTTGGGGTCAGGCATCAGTTGCATGTCGGATGCTTCAATACCCTTCCAGCCAGCCACTGATGAGCCGTCAAACGCGTGGCCCGCGCTGAACTTGTCTTCGTCAAAGTGCGAAACAGGCACGGTCACATGCTGCTCTTTACCCCGTGTGTCGGTAAAACGGAAGTCAACAAACTTGACCTCGTTTTCCTTGACCATTTTCATGACGTCTGCGACGGTCTTTGCCATCAGAATCTCCTGTTGCTGGATGAGTGGTTGAAAAAATTATCTTCAGGCTTGCTGAACGCACTTTTTGTGCCAAAGTCAATGGCTGTTCAATTTGCCTCAAACCTTGGATTGTGCCGTTATCTGGCGACTCTTAAGCGTTTCACTTGGTTAAAAGTCAAAAAAGAGTGCCGCTGTATGCACCATAACGGTGAAAATATCAATGCACTCTTGTGGTGCAAAAACTAGCGCACCAATTCAGGACCTAATTTGAGATTAAACCGGTGCAGCCCCGCCAGCAAGGCAGGAAAGGCCAGATTGACGGCATCCGGCGCGCCTTTCACTCCCAGTTCAATATGCCGCCCATATTCGGGGTGATCCACACTGGGCAGGCTGAACACTTTGACACCGGAATGCGCCGCTTCAATATCGATCATCAACGGTGTCAGCGTGGCTTCCATGGAACCCAGCACGATGACCGATTTTTCGGTGTAGGCCGACTTTTGGTGCAAAGGGGCGTAGCGGCTGTCCAGCACCCACTCGATCATCGGCCAGGCCATGACCGGAAAGCCCGGCACAAAGTGCACGGCGCCCTCCCCCGATTTGCAGCTAAAGCCCGGAATCTTGTTATAGGGATTGAGAATGATCTCGGCCCCCACGGGGAAGACGCCCATGTTCAGTCGGTGGACGTTGTCGTGGCGGTCAGGCTCGTAAACCACGCCCTGCTCCCTGGCCACATCCTGCATGCGCTCCGTGATGAGCGCCTTGGCTTCGGGATGCAGCGCCAAGTCAACGCCCAAGGCCTTTGCCGCGCATTGCCGGGTATGGTCGTCGGGGGTGGCGCCGATACCGCCGGTGGAAAACACCACATCGCCCGTTTCACGCGCTGCGGCAAAGGCACGCGCCAGCGTGGCGGTGATGCGGTCCGGATCGTCGCCCACGTACTCGGCATAGCTGAGCTGCATGCCGCGCGCGCCGAGCAGGTCAATGACCTTGGGCAGGTGTTTGTCGGCGCGTTTCCCCGAGAGAATTTCATCGCCAATGATGATGAGTCCGAAAGCTGTGGTCATGGAGGGCAGTCTTGAAGTTAAGGCCGGGAATCGGGCTGATCGCCCAGCGAAACCCAGCGGGGTTCTGGCTCCGGCAAGGCTTCAGGCGACAATTCATTGGCTAGGTATTTAGTCGCCTCCTGCGCGGGAGGAGCCGTCACGAGCGCATTGTTTTTCTCGCGGACTTGCTCCAGCGCGGCCAACAGGTAGTGGGCAAACCAGAGCGACGAAAAGGCAAACACCAAGGTATAGATCCAGATCGCTACCGGCACCAGAATCGGCGCCATGGCCACAAACATGGCTCCCGAAGCCCATATCAGGCTAGGCGCGGCACCAAGGTAACCACTGAGCACCCCGATGCCCAGCAGCGCTGCCCGGTTCTCCTTGAAAATCTGGAGCCGCTCTTCGCGGCTTGCGTGCTCCGCCAGCGCATCGTAGGACATGACGCGATAGGTCAGCCAGCCCCAGATCAGAGGCGGCAGGATCAATATCAGCGGCGGAATCAGCCATAGCGGAATCGACACCAGCAGCGCAAATATGGCCAGTACGGTAGAGCCGAGCGACCAGAACAAACTGGTTAGAAAAGAGCCGCCTTTTTTGCGCTCCAGCTGCGGAAAGCGCCGCTCTGCCACCAGTGCCACCATGGCTGGGGTCATGAACACCGCCACAAACAGCAGCGTGGTAATCACGATCACGGGAATGGCCAGAAACAGCAGCAACGCAGGCGCGAGCACCAGTTGAAGACCGCTCAGCCCCAGCCCATCCAGCCAGCGCGCCATGGTGCTGACCAGCTCGTAGCTGTCAAGATTGCTGCGCACCACCGTGAGCGCGCTTTCCCAGAAGAAATAACCCAAACCGAGCGAGACCGCCCCCATGATGACGACAGGCAGGACGGACAGGGCAATGATGCGGGGATGCAGACAGTACATCACCGCGCGCCAAAAGGAATCGAGAAGCTTGCTCATGGGGATAAGAATAACGCGATTGGCCGGGATTGCCCTGGCGGAGCCGCATTCACGACCGTTTGAGCAGCTCGGCCAGCCTGACAAAATGGCTGAAGCGATCACTGAGTGGCTGAAAAGTGCGGCTTAACTGCTACTGTTTTTATAGCTGAAAATGACCGTACTGTATTAACCAGAAGCCTATTTTGATTTATCCCCAGGAGTGGCCGCAATACTGGCCAGGTCTGCCGGCGTTAGCCAGCGCCATTCCCCGGGTTTCAGATCAGCCGGAAGCGTCAGCGCACCGATCTGCGAGCGGTGAAGGCCTTCCACCCGGTTGCCCACGGCGGCGATCATGCGTTTGACCTGATGGTACTTGCCCTCTGTTAGCGTCAGGCTCAGCTGCAGCTCGCCAGTTTTTTCGCAGGCCGCGGCCCGAACCGGCTTGGGGTCATCGTCCAGCACAACGCCAGCCAGCAGCTTTTGAATCTGTTTGTCATCCACGGCGTGTTTGACCGTCACTTCATAGACTTTGGGCACATGGTGCTTGGGTGAACTCATGCGGTGAATGAACTTGCCGTCGTCCGACAGCAGCAGCAAGCCGGTCGTGTCCTGGTCCAGCCGACCGACCGCCTGCACGCCCGCCGCCGCGCCGCCACCGCGCTGGCGAATCGGCGCAGGCAACAATGTGTAAATACTGGGGTAGGTGCTGGGCTTTTGCGAGCACTCGTAGCCTGCGGGCTTGTGCAGCATCAAATACGCTTTTTCGTGGTATTCCCAGGCCAAGCCTTGCACCGTGAAACGCAAACCATCCGCTATAAATTCCATAGCTGTATCCGTGCAGGGGACGCCTTCCACAGCCACAAGACCCTGTTGAATCAGCCCCGCGCAGAGGCGCCGCGTGCCAAAGCCCTGCGAGTAAAGAATATCGTCCAATTGCATACTTGCCATGCCGCCATTGTCGCCGATGGACTCGCCCTATGGACGGTCGCCTATCGTGTTACACGATGATTCAAAACACCGTTTGTGTGAACTATTACTCTTGCTCTACAGACTGCAATATCGTTACATTGGCCAACAAGAAAGTATCAAAGGGTAGCCGTGAATGAGATTTCGGCGTGGTTGTTGACAATTGTGACAGCGGCGGTCGGTATGGCCGCAGGCGCTTTGCTGTGCATGTGCTTGACTCGCCGGGCGGCCCGAAAACGCAAGATGATCCCCAAGAACTGGCCGCTCAACTCGCGCGTTCTGGCCAACACCGAAGAGCGCAAAGTGTGGCGCTGGCTGTGCCAGACTTTTTCCGAGCACCACGTCATGATCAAACTTCCGGTCACGCGCTTTATGCTACCGCGCACCAAAGAGCAGGGTCGGCACTGGTACGACCTGCTTAGCGGCGTGTACTGCACGTTCACCGTCTGCAGGGACGACGGCCATGTGCTCGGCTGTGTGGATGTACCAGGAAATAACCGCCTTTCCAGGAGCAACCGGCAACTCAAGAAGACCCTGCTGGCGCAGTGCGGTGTTGCGTATTGGGTGCTTGAGTCCGTCAACCTCCCCACACCAGCCGAAATCCGCGCCGAGTTTATGGGTGAAATGGACGCCATGACACAGACCGACAAGCGCGATGAGGCCATGATCAACACGGCGCGCATGAAACTGCGCACGTCCCTCGACCGCCAGCGGCAAAGCCGCAACAGCGATCTAACCCCACTCACCGCCACCGAGGGGCACACCTCGAACAGCGGCCCCTCAAGCCGCCTGCCTGCCGACAGCGAGTTCAGCATCTTCGGCTCCGGCTTGCATCAGGAGAACTCCTTCCTGACTCCGCTCGACAGCCGTGGCCAGGAGCTGCACTGAGGGGGCAGCCACACAAGAACCAGGCTCGCTTGCGGGACACCGGAACTCCCGGGGGCACCTCTGTTACGTCGCGTCGGGCGATCACCCAAAAAACCGTCTCAGTCCGTTCCCCGGATTCGTATCTCAATCCGGCACAAACCTGGCTTTGAACTTCACCTCGTCTTCAGGCAGTTCAAGCGTGACCATCTGCCCCATCTTGTTGTCCGCCAGCCGGCAAGCCGCAAA
>DASUIO010000092.1:0-2713 GCA_036279755.1 Polaromonas sp.
TTTGAAGTTCATTCATCGTAGCGCACCGGCAGGCCGTTATGCCGCGCCCATTCCTTGGCCTTGGCAATGGCGATGCGGATCGCCTTGCCCTCTTCCATCTCTTGGGCAAGCAGCGCGTTAGCAATCGCGATCGCCTTGAGCCGCACTGGCTCGGTCAGATACCGCATCGATGAAGGAAAGTATTCTGGAGTCCAGGGCATCATTTAGCTTCGGGCTTGTTGGCGCTGAGGCGATTTTGACTGACCCATCGTCAATCTCTGGAGCATTGCAGTGAGCAATCGTTTGCAGTGCACGCGGATAGGTTAATGATTTCCGGCAGTCTGGGTCAAAATCGGAGCAGCACGAGCAGCCATCCTTCTGTCTCCCATATTTCTGACTTATGAGTAAACCAGCGCCATAGTTGCAGCATCTGCCTTGCCGCCAAAGTATTTGCGAAGCGCAGCATCCCAGATTGGCAAATCAGGCCTCGCTGCCATGAACAGCGTCATGCATGACCGAAACTTGAGATCGTCTGGTGTACCCAGGATCTCCAGAGCAGTCTTGCCTCTTGAGGCCAGCATCAGTTCTGTACATTCGATCAGCCGCTTGCCCAGCACGGGGTGTTCCAGGTAGGCAACCGCCTCAGCAAGTGAGGTGATCCCGTAGTGCTTGGCAATTGAACTGCGGCCAAGGTCTTTGAGCTGGGGGAAGATGAACCACATCCAATGTGTCGTCTTCTCGCCGGCGCGCAGTTCATCAAGCACGTCAGCGTAGACGGGTGCTTGGGCATCCACGAAGCGTTGAAGGTTGAATAGGTCGCTCATGACCGGACAGCATGCCAGAATTCTGGTGCATCAGGCTGAAAATCGCCGGGCCAGATTTGACCATCTGTGCCGAAAATTGCTGATCACCTTGCGTGCGCGAATATCGCTTTCAAATCAAGCCTCTTTGCCCAATTTCGCACGCATCCTTGCGGTCATCCTTCATGCGGACGGACCAATATTCGTTTAAGCACGCCCCGCTGGAGGATGCATGGGCTGCTGAAATGATGCGAAGGGAGTTGCCATGCTTCTCTGTATCCCATATTGACTAAAAGTGGGAACTGTGTCAGAACTCAACAAAAAGCAGCCGATTCGTCGTCGAATTGCCAAGGTCCGGTTAAGGGTGTCACTGTTCTGAGTGCGGCGGCATGATGCTTTATGAATTAAAAAACCAAGGGAAGCGAAGCGCCATAGAAACTAATGCCGCACAAAGGCAGATTGCACATGACTCATTCGGAACAAGCTGATGTCGCGGCCTCGCGTCCAATATTCGAGGCACGCGGTCTTACCAAGGTCTACCAGATGGGCGAGGTGCAGGTGCAGGCTTTGCGCGGGGTGGATCTGGATCTGTACCCCGGTGAGTTCGTTGTGTTGCTTGGACCTTCGGGGAGCGGCAAGTCGACGCTGCTCAACATCCTGGGCGGACTGGATGCGCCGACCGCCGGGTCAGTGCGTTACGGTGGCCACGACCTGAGTCTGGATGACGACGCTTCGATGACGCAATATCGCCGCGCCCACGTCGGCTTCGTGTTTCAGTTCTACAACTTGATCCCGAGCCTTACCGCACGTGAAAACGTGGCCCTGGTCACCGAGATTGCCGAGAACCCGATGACGCCGGAAGAGGCGCTGGCGCTGGTTGGGCTGGAGCAGCGTATGGACCATTTCCCGAGTCAGATGTCGGGCGGTGAGCAACAGCGGGTGGCGATTGCACGCGCGGTCGCCAAGCGCCCGCAGGTGTTGTTGTGCGACGAGCCGACCGGTGCGCTCGATGCCCAGACCGGGGTGTTGGTGCTGGAGGTGATCGCGCAGGTGAATCGGGAGCTGGGAACGACCACGGTGGTGATCACCCATAACGCAGTGATCGCCGCGATGGCCGATCGCGTGGTTTATTTCAGAGATGGTCTGGTGGCGCGTGTTGAGCACAATGAGCTCAAAAAAGACGCCAAGGAGCTGCACTGGTGAACGCACTCGACCGCAAACTCTGGCGTGACCTGGGGCAAATGAAGAGCCAGGCGCTGGCCATTGCCCTGGTGGTGATGTGCGGTGTCGGTACCTACGTCATGTTCCTGACCACCCTGGGAGCGCTGCGTGCGACCCAGGCTAGCTATTACCGCGACTACCGTTTCGCCGAGGTGTTCGCCACCCTGAAGCGGGCACCGGAGTCATTGCGCCAGCGCGTGCAGGCGATTGACGAGGTGGATCAGGTCGAGACGCGGGTGATGGCGCTGGTGCGCCTGGACATACCGGCGTTCGCCGAGCCTGTGACGGCCCTGATGGTGTCGGTCTCCGACAGCGGCCTCCACGGCCTGAATGCGCTGCATCTGCGCGAAGGGCGGCTGCCGGCACCGGGGCGGCCCGACGAGGTGGTGGCGAGTACGCCGTTTGCCCAGGCGCATGGGCTGCAGTTGGGGGACCGCTTTGACGCCGTGCTCAATGGGCGGCGGCAGGCGCTGACCCTGGTGGGCAGCGCGCTGTCGCCGGAATTCATCCAGCAACTGCGCCCCGGCTCGGTATTTCCCGATAACAAGCGCTTCGGCGTGATGTGGATGGGGCGTCGTGCCCTCGGTCAGGCCTACGACATGCAAGGCGCATTCAACGATCTGGCCCTGAGCCTGCGACCGGGTGCCGATAGTCAGTACGTCATCGATCGCATCGACGAACTGCTCAAACCGTATGGCGGGCAAGGCGCCTAC
>DASUIO010000093.1:0-3917 GCA_036279755.1 Polaromonas sp.
GATCAGTTGCTCGGGTTGGTAGGCGCTGGCGATGCCGCTGAAGACATTGCGCATCCTGCCTTCACCCGCATCGAGCGTCAGGCGCAGCAGCTTGGTCGAGCCTTCCACGGCCTCGCAATTGACGATCTTGGCAATGCGCAGATCGACCTTGGCGAAGTCGTCGATGGTGATGGTCGGGGCGATCTCTTCGCCGCCGGGTACTATGGATTCAACAGCATCCTGCACAGGCTCTGCTTGGGCTGGGGCCTCAAACAGTGCATCAAGCTGCTTCACATCGACGCGCTGCATGAGGTGTTTGTAGTCGCCAATCAGGTGGCCATTGCCCAAGCTGGCTGAAGCGTCCGCAAAGGTCAGCGGGCCGGTTTTCAGGAAATCTTCAACCTGCGCCGCCAGGGCCGGCAACACCGGCTTGAGATATATCGTGAGCAGGCGGAAGGCCTCGATGCATACCGTGCACACGTCATGCAGGCGCGCTTCCATGCCTGCTTGCTTGGCCAGCTCCCAGGGTTTGTTCTGGTCCACGTAGGCATTCATGCGGTCCGCCAGCAGCATGGTTTCGCGCAGCGCCTTGGCGAATTCGCGGCTTTCGTACAGCGGTTCGATGCTGTCCTTCTGTTCGCGCAGGCTGTCCAGCAAGGCCGCGCCATCGCTCGTTACTTCACCGAGTTTTCCGTCAAAGCGCTTGGCGATAAATCCCGCCGCACGGCTGGCAATGTTGATGTATTTTCCGACCAAATCGCTGTTGACCCGCGCCATGAAGTCGTCGGCATTGAAGTCGATGTCTTCATTGCGCGCATTGAGCTTGGCCGCCAGGTAGTAGCGCAGCCATTCCGGGTTCATTCCCAGGCTCAGGTACTTGAGCGGGTCCAGGCCGGTGCCGCGGCTCTTGCTCATCTTCTCGCCGTTGTTCACGGTCAGGAAACCATGCACAAAGATGTTGTCGGGCGTCTTGCGGCCGCTGAACTTCAGCATAGCCGGCCAGAACAGCGTATGGAAGGTGACGATGTCCTTGCCGATGAAGTGGTACTGTTCCAGCGCCGGGTCGGCCATGTAGTCCTCATAGCTCTCGCCGCGCTTGTCCAGCAGGTTTTTCAGCGATGCCAGGTAGCCGACCGGCGCGTCCAGCCAGACATAAAAATACTTGCCCGGCGCGTCCGGGATTTCAATGCCGAAGTAGGGTGCATCGCGGCTGATGTCCCAGTCGCCCAGACCTTCGCTGGTGGTGCCATCGGCGTTGGTGCGAACGGAAAACCACTCCTTCACCTTGTTGGCGACTTCCGGCTGGAGCTTGCCGTCCTGCGTCCACTTTTGCAGAAATTCGACACAGCGCGGGTCAGATAGTTTGAAAAAGAAATGCTCTGAACTCTTGAGCACCGGCGTGGCGCCCGACAGGGCCGAGTAGGGCTTGGTCAGGTCGGTCGGCGCATAGACCGCGCCGCAGACTTCGCAGTTGTCGCCGTACTGGTCCTTGGCGTGGCATTTCGGGCACTGGCCCTTGATGAAGCGGTCGGGCAGGAACATGCCCTTTTCAGGGTCAAAGAACTGCTCGATGGTCTTGGTTTCGATCAGGCCGACCTCTTTGAGATCCCGGTAAATCTGCTGCGCGAGCTGGTGGTTTTCCGGCGCGTCGGTCGAGTGCCAGTTGTCAAAGCTGATGTGGAAGCCGTCCAGATAGGGCTTGCGGCCCGCTGCAATGTCAGCCACAAACTGCTGTGGCGTTTTGCCTGCCTTTTCGGCGGCGATCATGATGGGCGCGCCGTGGGCGTCGTCGGCGCCGACAAAGTTCACCGCATGGCCCTGCATCCTTTGATAACGCACCCAAATGTCGGCCTGGATGTACTCCATGATGTGGCCGATGTGGAAATTGCCGTTGGCGTAGGGCAGGGCGGTGGTTACAAAGAGGCGGCGCTGGGGCATAAAAAAGGCTTTGAATGAGGCTTGGGGGCTTTTGGGGACTAGTCTGTGATTTTAAGTCTCCCGGGAAGCAGCCCTGGTGCAATACCCTGCAAGCTCATGGTTTAAGCCGCCGCGTTAGACTTCCCGTCAGCCCTGAAGGTGAAAATGCCTTCGCAAAAGCACTTCCCTGCCTTGTCAGATTCAACTGGAGAATTCCCCGATGGCCCTAGAGCAACAGACCGTTTTGAACGCCCTGCAAACCGTGTTGGACCCCAACACCGGTAAAGATTTTGTCACCAGTAAAGCGCTTAAAAACCTGCAGTTGAGCGGCAGCGATGTCTCGTTTGATGTGGAACTCGGCTACCCCGCCAAGAGCCAGATTCCGGCGCTGCGCAAGAACCTGATTGCTGCGGCCAAAGGCGTTGCAGGGGTTGAGAACGTGTCGGTCAATGTCACGGTCAAGATTGCCAGCCATAGCGTGCAGCGCGGCGTTCAGCTGTTGCCGCAGGTGAAAAACATCATTGCCGTGGCCTCCGGCAAGGGCGGCGTGGGCAAGAGCACCACGGCGGTTAACCTGGCGCTGGCCCTTAGCGCCGAAGGCGCCAGCGTCGGCCTGTTGGACGCCGACATTTACGGCCCCAGCCTGCCCATGATGATGGGCATCGAAGGCCGGCCCGAGAGTACCGACGGCAAAAACATGGAGCCGATGGAAAACTACGGCCTGCAGGTCATGTCCATTGGCTTTCTGGTGGCGCAGGACGAAGCCATGATCTGGCGCGGCCCGATGGCCACGCAGGCGCTGGAGCAGTTGCTGCGCCAGACCAACTGGAAAGACCTCGATTACCTGATTGTCGACATGCCGCCCGGCACTGGCGACATCCAGCTCACGCTGAGCCAGCGCGTACCCATGACCGGCGCGGTGATTGTCACGACGCCGCAGGACATTGCGCTGCTGGACGCCAAAAAAGGCATCAAGATGTTCGAAAAGGTCGGCGTGCCGATTCTGGGCATCGTTGAAAACATGGCCGTTCACGTGTGCAGCCAGTGCGGCCACACCGAACACATTTTTGGTGCGGATGGCGGCAAAAAGATGGCCGCCGACTACAACATGGACTACCTGGGCGCGCTACCGCTGGACATGCAGATTCGCCTGCAGGCTGACAGTGGCAAGCCGACCGTGGTGGCAGACCCCGACGGCGATGTGGCGGCAATTTACAAGGCGGTCGCGCGCAAGGTGGCGATCACGGTGGCGGCGAAGGCGAAAGATTTTTCAGCCAAGTTTCCGACCATCACGATTTCGAAAAACACCTGATCCTGTCATGCGGCAAGCGCCCAGCGAACTTTTGCGGAAACCCGAATGAACCTGCTCACCTCGCTACGTTACCTGGTCGCCTTAAGTGAGCACCGGCATTTTGTGCGGGCCGCCGAGTCCTGCCACATCACCCAGCCAGCGCTCTCGAACGCCTTGCGCGCACTGGAAAAGGAATTTGGCACGCCCATCGTCAAGCGCACCCGCAGCTACGTCGGCCTGACGCCCGAAGGGGAGCGCGTACTGGCCACCGCCCAGCGCATGCTGCATGAGCATGCCTTGCTGCAGCAGGAACTCGCCAGCCGTGCCGGGCAGCCCCAGGGCCGCCTGCAGTTGGGCGTGGTGCCGACGGCAGTGCCGGTGGCCGCGCGTTTTGCGGCGATGCTGCAGGCCTCGTATCCGGGCATTGCGCCGGTGGTGCGCGTCATGAGTTCGCAGGAGATTAAGGATGGGCTGGAAAACCTCTCGCTGGACATGGCGCTGGGGTTTACCGACCAACTGAAAAAAGACGGCCACTTTGCGGTGCTGCCGCAATACGCCGAGCATTATTTTCTGGCGCGCCGTAATCAAAAACTGCCCCGCGCGGAACAGACGGAGCTGCGACTGGGCGCTGCGATGCGCTGGTGCGAAGCCGCGCAGTTGCCGCTATGCCTGCTGACACCTGAAATGCACAACCGAAGCCTCGTCGATCATGCGTTTGCCCAAGTGGGCG
>DASUIO010000094.1:0-2290 GCA_036279755.1 Polaromonas sp.
TTAATTTGGTGTGGCGAGTACTGATTGTTGAAGATGACGCGCCAATGCGCGAGTTTTTCGCGGCCAGCGTGCTGCGCTCCGACCAGTTGAGCCTGGTCGCCAGCGTCGGCACGGTGGCCGAGGCTCGGGCTTGGCTGGACGATCCGGCGCACGGCGTGGACGTGCTGCTGACCGATCTGGGCCTGCCCGATGGCAGCGGGCTGGAGGTGATTCGCCATGCCCGGCTGCGCCATCCGGAGTGCGAGCCACTGGTGATCTCGATGTTTGGCGACGAGAACAACGTGCTGGCCAGCATTGAGGCGGGGGCTCTCGGCTATATCCACAAGGACGCCGCGCCCGATGACATTGCGCACACCATTCTGGAGATGAAGTCGGGTGCCTCGCCGATCTCGCCGATGATTGCCCGACGGGTGCTGTCCAAATATCATGTTTTACAGTCAAGTCAGCCTCTATCCCTTACGAAACGGTCGGAAGCAGCTATTCATAACGGAGCAAGTTTGGGTGACAAAAACCTGCTGTCCGGGCGCGAGCAGGAGGTTCTTGAACTGATCTCCCGGGGGTTTTCCTATGCCGAGATCGCGCGGCTGAAAACCGTCAGCGTGCATACGGTGCAGACGCACATCAAGAATCTCTACAGCAAGCTGGCCGTGCATTCCAGAAGCGAGGCGGTGTTCGAAGCCACCCGGATGGGCCTGCTGCCAAAGGGGTGACTTGGCACATGGGCCGCATTGCAACATTCCGTTACGATGCACCCATGATTGCATCGTGCGATAGAAGGCTCTGGATGTCGGCATTGGCCGGGCGGCTACTGCCGATGCTGTTCGGCTGGCTCGCGCTTGTTACCCTGGTGCAGGCCCAGACGCTGGAACTGACCCAGGCGCGGGCGAGCGTCACGGTTAATGGTGCCACCACCGCCCGTGAGCTGCAGTTGCCTTATCACTGGGACCGTTTCAACAAGGGTCAGCGCGGCGAAGCGGTATTCGACCTTCACTTTGATCTGCCCGAAGTCCCTGCCGATCCTTGGGGCCTGTATCTGCCCCGCCTCGGCAACGCCTATGAAATATGGCTCAACGGCACGCTGCTGCAGCGCCAGGGCGACCTGTTGAATTACAACGGCGCCGACTATGCGCGGGTGCCGCGCTTTATTGCCATCGCGCCCGGACTGCTGCGGTCCTCCAACCTGATCCGTGTACACATCCGCGCCGATGTGGGGCGGCGCGGCGGACTCTCCCCGCTGGTGGTGGGCCCGCAGGAGGAGATATATGCCGCCTACCTGCGCGATTACTTCTGGCGTGGCACCGGTTCGCTGGTGGTGGCTGCGTTCAGCCTGGTGGTTGGGATGATGGCGCTGTCGCTGTGGGCTACCCAGAAGGACCCCCTTTACCCGGGCCAGCCCCGGCGCGACCCGCTGTATCTGTATGCCGGACTGGCCGAGCTTTTTTGGACCTTCGCCGTGAGCGATGCGCTCATCGAAAACCCTCCATTGCCCTGGCCCTGGTGGGGCGCGCTGCAGGTTGTGGCGCTGGGCGCCTGGGGCTGCAATATGGCGCTGTTTTGCGTGGAAGTAGCAGGCTGGAACCGGCACCCTGCGGCCCGGTGGTTTCGCCGCTGGTTGGCCGCCCTGATGGTCGGCTGCGTCGTGCTGGCCCTCTGGGCGCTGGGTCTGGGCCAGCCGCTGGCGCTGACGCTCTGGTATGCCGCCCTGGTGGTCACTATGCTGATTTTTGGGGGTCTTTTCCTGTGGCGGGCGGCGCACCAGGCATCGCTGGCGCACCGTGTTGTGGCGGTGGCGTTGTTGATTAACGTGTTGGCCGGTCTGCGCGATTTGTATGTGTTTCGCATCAACCCGACTTATGCCGAAAACACCTTGATACGCTATTTCGCGACGCTGTTCGGCCTGACGCTGGGCTACATCACGATCGCACGGTTTCGCACCGTGAGCGCCCAGGCACGTGACCTGCTGGCCACGCTGGGCGAGCGCGTGACACACAAGGAATCCGAGCTCGCGGAAAGCTACCGCAAGCTCGAAATCCTGGCGCGCGAGCAGGAGCGCATGGCCGAGCGCGCGCGCATCCTGCGCGACATGCACGACGGCGTGGGGTCGCACATCAGTTCGGCCATCCGCCAACTGCAGTCCGGCCGGGCCAGTAACGAAGAGGTGCTGCTCACGCTACGCGATTCGCTGGACCAGCTCAAACTGTCCATTGATGCGATCAATCTGCCACCGGGCGACGTGACGGCCCTGCTGGCCAACCTGCGCTACCGGCTGGAGCCGCGCTTTGCGGCGTCC
>DASUIO010000095.1:0-6972 GCA_036279755.1 Polaromonas sp.
CGCCTCACGCAGCGGTGTGCGGGAAATCTCCAGGCGCTCGCACAAAGCAACCTCATCCAGAAAGCAGCCGGGCGCCAACTGACCCGCGAAAATCTGCTCGCGCAGCGTTTCGGCAACTTCCTGATGCAGTGAATTCTGGACCAGACGCATGACATGCACTCCCTAAGCTGATTTGACATACGCACCACGCTGAGTCGCCATGGGTAGTCGCCGGGGTAGCAGACCGCCCTGCACCGGCGCAGTGAAACATCTCACGAGCTTATGAACCCACTGCTTGTTGCCCCACTTCCGACCCAACGCGCACAACCCAGTGGGACGGGAATTTCAAATAATTACACGTAATTATCAAGAAGGAGAAATACAGAATCAAGCGAATTGTGCTGCAAAACCACAGGTAGAAACCCGCCCCCACTTTCCGTGGCATCCAGAATGCGGCAGCCAGACGCACGCCCATTAACCCTCAAAATAGACCGCTAATTCCCGCCGGCTTATTTGGGTTCACCGCGTTTTGTAGCCCAAATCCAGAGCCAGACGCCCGCTGCGATCATAGGCAGGCACAGCCATTGGCCCATGCTCATACCCAAGGCGAGGATGCCGAGAAAGTCGTCGGGTTCACGGAAAAACTCGGCGATGAAACGGAACACGCCATAGCCCACCAGGAAGGCCCCTGAAACCTGGCCCATTTTGCGGGGTTTGCGGGCGTACAACCACAGGAGCACAAACAGCAGCAGGCCTTCCATCAAAAATTGATAAACCTGCGAGGGGTGACGCGGCAACATCGAGCCGCTATTCCGGAACACCATGCCCCAAGGCAGATCGGGGTCGCTGAAACGTCCCCACAACTCACCATTGATGAAGTTTCCGACCCGCCCTGCCGCCAGCCCCGTCGGCACGCAAGGCGCAATGAAGTCCATCACTTGCAGCCAGGGCCGCTGACGCGTGCGCGCAAACCAGACCTGCGAAGCCAGCACGCCCAGCATGCCGCCGTGAAAGCTCATACCGCCCTGCCAGACCGCCAGAATCTCCAGCGGGTGGGCAAGGTAGTAGTCCGGCTTGTAGAACAAGCAATAGCCCAGCCGCCCGCCTATCACCACACCCATCACACCGAGAAACAGGATGTCTTCAATGTCCTTGCGCGACCAGGCTCCGGGGCCGGTGATGGACGCGTAGGGTTCGTGGCGCAGACGCCGGGTGGCCAGAAAAAAGAACAGGCCGAAGGCCGCCAGGTAGGTCAGGCCGTACCAGTGAATGCCGATCGGGCCGAGCTGAAGCGCGATGGGGTTGATTTGCGGATGAATGAGCATTGGCGCATTGTGCCAGCGCAGAGCCCTCATTTCTGATTTTTGCCCCAGCAGGAGCAGGTCGCATAATCTGTCCGTAGATGGCAGAGGGACAAGCGTCGTCAACCGTCTTCAAAGGCATGAACACGTCAGACAAAATTGCCTCGATCAATTTTATAGAATGGCGCTTCAAACCCGCCGAAACCACATACACACCGAAAACCCCATGGCAGATAACAAAACCATCCCGCTCAATCCCCGCAGCAAAAACATCACCGAAGGCAAATCGCGCGCGCCCAACCGCTCCATGTACTACGCCATGGGCTACGAGGCAGATGACTTCAAGAAGCCCATGATCGGCGTTGCCAACGGGCACAGCACCATCACGCCGTGCAACAGCGGCCTGCAAAAACTGGCCGATGCGGCCATTGCCGCCATTGAAGAGGCCGGTGGCAATGCGCAGGTATTCGGCACGCCCACCATTTCTGATGGCATGTCCATGGGCACCGAGGGCATGAAATACAGCCTGGTCAGCCGCGAAGTGATTTCCGACTGCATTGAAACCTGCGTGATGGGCCAGTGGATGGACGGCGTGCTGGTGATCGGCGGCTGCGACAAGAACATGCCGGGCGGCCTGATGGGTATGCTGCGCGCCAACGTGCCCTCCATCTTCGTTTATGGCGGCACCATACTGCCGGGGCACTACAAGGGCCAGGACCTGAACATCGTGAGTGTGTTTGAAGCCGTCGGTGAAAACGCTGCGGGCCGCATGAGCGATGAAGACCTGCTGCAAATCGAGCGTCGCGCCATTCCCGGCCCCGGCAGTTGCGGCGGCATGTACACGGCCAACACCATGTCCAGCGCCTTCGAGGCACTCGGCATTTCGCTGCCCTACTCCAGCACCATGGCCAATCCGCATGATGAGAAATTGAACTCGACCAAAGAGTCTGCCAAGGTGCTGATCGAGGCCATCAAAAAAGACATCAAGCCGCGCGATATCGTCACCAAAAAAGCCATTGAAAATGCGGTAGCCGTGATCATGGCCATCGGTGGCTCAACCAACGCCGTGCTGCACTTTCTGGCCATTGCACACACCGCAGGTGTGGAATGGACGATTGAAGACTTCGAGCGTATCCGTCAAAAAACGCCGGTGCTATGCAACCTGAAGCCTTCCGGCAAATACCTTGCCGTGGACTTGCATCGTGCAGGCGGTATCCCGCAGGTCATGAAAATGTTGCTGACAGCCGGACTGTTGCATGGTGACTGCCTGACGATTTCCGGCCAGACCATTGCAGAGGTACTCAAGGATGTGCCCGATGCGCCGCGTGCCGACCAGGACGTGATTCGCCCTATAGATAAGCCGATGTACGCCCAAGGCCACCTCGCCATTCTCAAGGGCAACCTGTCGCCTGAAGGTTGCGTGGCCAAAATCACCGGCCTGAAAAATCCAGTCATGACGGGCCCGGCCCGCGTGTTTGATGATGAACAGTCTGGACTCGCCGCCATCCTGGCCGGAAAAATCAAGGCCGGTGACGTGATGGTCTTGCGCTACCTCGGCCCCAAGGGCGGCCCCGGCATGCCTGAAATGCTGGCACCCACAGGTGCGCTGATTGGCGCGGGCCTGGGCGAAAGTGTTGGCCTGATCACCGATGGGCGCTTCTCCGGTGGTACCTGGGGCATGGTGGTCGGGCACGTCGCGCCTGAAGCGGCGGCTGGCGGCAACATTGCATTCATCAACGAGGGCGACTCCATCACGATTGACGCCCATCAACTGCTGCTGCAACTGAACATCAGCGACGCCGAACTGGCAAGCCGCAAAGTCGGCTGGAAGGCACCAGCCCCGCGTTACACCCGGGGCGTGCAGGCCAAGTTCGCATTCAATGCGTCGAGCGCCAGCAAAGGCGCGGTGCTCGACGACTATTGAGTTCTGCTGATTTTTAAAACACAAAGCCCGTGGGTCACAGACTTCACGGGCTCTTTACTATTGTGTCAGGGCGGCTTCAAGCGGCCCGCTAAATCGGGTATTTCACTTTTTCTTGGGCCGCATGCCCATGGCAGCACGCTGCTTGTCAATGCGGTCCTGTTTGCGCTTGTCCATCTTGTTGATTTCCTTCTGCTTGGTATAGCCAGATGCGTCAGCCCAGGCCCACCAGGCCACCGCGAGCGCAAAAGGCAGCAGCACGATCCACCAGCTCAAGACGGCCACCGGGCCAATCTCCAGGTATTTCAACACCAGGGCGACCAGTCCGATCAATAAAAAATACATGTGTTACTCCCGAAGATTTTGACCAGAACAGCTTGTCCGCTGATGTTAACCCCCAAGAAACGAGGGTCAACCGGCATCTCTACAATCACGTTGATTCACTGTAACCGAATCCCTATTCCCCACTCGAGGACAAACATGAAACGTATTTTTTTGGCAATCGCTTCCATGACTGTAGGTTTTGCAGTGTCAACGCCGGCCCTGGCTGACCTGAAGCTAGCCACGGCCAAAAACTGCATGGCCTGCCACGCCATTGACAAAAAGCTGGTGGGACCTGCATACAAGGATGTCGCTGCCAAATACGCCGGCCAGAAGGATGCTGCCGACAAGCTCGCGGCCAAGGTCATGAAGGGTGGCGCTGGCGTCTGGGGACCCGTGCCCATGCCCGCCAATACCCAGGTTACCCCTGATGAAGCCAAGAAACTGGTGGCCTGGGTCCTGACGCTGAAGTAATCAGCTCAACGCCCAGCAAAAAGCCCGCTCACTCAGCGGGCTTTTTTTATGGAATTTTAGTGTCACAGCCCTTACAAAACAAATGGGGGCAGCCCTGACTTCGATAACACCCGGTAGGTGCTATCGCTCTCAGTAGGCTTGGCCCAACTGGTCCAGAATCGCCGGATTTTCAAGCGTCGAGGTGTCCTGGGTCACCGCTTCGCCCTTGGCAATCGAGCGCAACAGGCGGCGCATGATCTTGCCCGAACGTGTCTTGGGCAGATTTTCCCCAAACCGGATGTCCTTGGGCTTGGCGATCGGTCCAATTTCTTTGGCTACCCAGTCGCGCAGTTCCTTGGCGATCCTTTTGGCCTCATCGCCCGACGGCACTGGACGCTTGAGTACCACAAAGGCGCAGATTGCCTCGCCGGTCAGGTCGTCCGGACGGCCCACCACCGCAGCTTCGGCTACGAGATCAGCCTTGGACACCAGGGCAGACTCGATTTCCATCGTGCCCATGCGGTGACCAGAGACGTTCAGCACGTCATCAATACGGCCGGTGATGCGGAAATAGCCACGATCGACACTGCGCACCGCGCCATCACCAGCGAGGTACAGCTTGCCGCCCATCTCTTCGGGAAAATAGCTCGACTTGAAGCGCACTGGATCGTTCCAGATGGTGCGAATCATCGAGGGCCAAGGCCGCTTGACGACCAGAATACCGCCCGTGCCGTTGGCAATGTCATTGCCCACCTCATCGACAATCGCCGCCATGATGCCCGGCAACGGCAGTGTGCAGCTACCCGGCACTAGCGGCGTGGCGCCTGGCAGCGGCGTCATCATGTGGCCACCCGTCTCGGTCTGCCAGAAGGTATCAACAATCGGGCAGCGCTCGCCACCGATGTTTTTGTAATACCACATCCAGGCTTCGGGGTTGATGGGCTCGCCCACCGAGCCCAGGATACGCAGGCTGGAAAGGTCCGAGCGATCAGGATGAGCTTTTTCATCACTCTCCGCGGCCTTGATCAGCGAACGGATGGCCGTGGGCGCGGTATAAAAGATGGTGCACTTGTGGCGCTCAATCATCTGCCAGAAGCGGCCGGCGTTCGGGTAGGTCGGCACGCCTTCAAAAATGATCTGTGTGGCGCCTGCCGCCAGCGGCCCGTAGGCCACATAGGTGTGACCCGTGACCCAGCCGATGTCGGCCGTGCACCAGAACACGTCGGCAGGCTTGAGGTCGAAGGTCCAGTCCATCGTGACCTTGGCCCACAGCAGGTAGCCACCGGTTGAATGCTGCACGCCCTTGGGCTTGCCGGTGGAGCCCGAGGTGTAGAGAATGAACAACGGGTGTTCGGCACCCACGGCCACCGGCTCACACTCGGTGCTGTGACCTTCCAGTGCCTGGGTAAAGGTCTTATCGCGCCCCGCCACCATGTTGCAGGCAGTGGCCGTGCGCTGGTACACCAGCACGGACCGGATGGTCTCGCAGCCGCCCAGGGCCAGACCTTCATCCACAATAGCCTTCAGCGGCAATTCCTTGCCGCCGCGCATCTGGTAATTGGTCGTGATGACCGCCACCGCACCGGCATCAATGATCCGCTCCTGCAACGCCTTGGCCGAGAAGCCGCCAAACACCACGCTGTGCGTGGCGCCGATGCGGGCGCAGGCCTGCATGGCAATCACGCCCTCCAATGTCATGGGCATGTAGATCAGGACGCGGTCGCCTTTTTGGATGCCTTCGGCCTTGAGCGCATTGGCAAACTGGCTCACGCGGGCCAGCAGTTCCTTGTAGGTGGTCTTGGTGACGGTACCGTCGTCAGCTTCAAAAATCACAGCGGTCTTGTTCTCGACCGGGGTGCCCATGTGTTTGTCGAGGCAATTGGCAGAAGCATTGAGCTCGCCATCCGCAAACCACTGGTAAAAAGGGGCATTGGATTCATCCAGAGTCTGGGTGAAAGGCTTGCTCCAGACCAAGTTTTCGCGCGCCAGGCGAGCCCAGAAACCTTCAAAGTCTTTTTCGGCCTCCGAACACAACGCATAGTAGGCGTCCATGCCCGAGATGCGGGCGGCTTTGACCATGGCTTCGCTGGGCGGGAAAACGCGGTTTTCGACCAGCATGGATTCGGTGGAAGAGCTAGGGGCAGTCATTGGTGTTGTCTCCTTTTAGTCGTTGAATATAAAGTACTTTCATGCCTCGCACTTACAGGCCACTGACTGGCTTGAAGCTTAGGGATTTCCACAATAAAGGAAAGCCTTGCCGGCACCCCTAAAATTCTGAAACTTCACAGATTCTTCCACCATGTCAGAACCCACCCCTTCAAAACCTGCCCCGCTTCGCCCGCTGCCTAAGCTGATTTTTGCAAGCCGGTGGCTGCAATTGCCGCTTTACCTGGGGCTGATTGCTGCACAGGCGGTCTATGTGGTTCACTTTTTGGTTGAACTGGCTCATCTGATCGAAGCGGCCTTCGGCAGCCAGACGGCCCTGCAGGCGCTGATCAGCAGCATCGGTTACAACACGACCACACCGATTACCTCCCTCAATGAGACGGTCATCATGCTGGTGGTGCTGGCCCTGATCGACGTGGTCATGATCTCCAACCTGCTGATCATGGTGATCATCGGCGGCTACGAGACCTTCGTCAGCCGCATGAACCTGGAAAACCACCCCGACCAGCCCGAGTGGCTGAGCCACGTCAACGCCTCGGTGCTCAAGGTCAAGCTGGCTACCGCCATCATCGGCATCAGCTCGATCCACCTGCTCAAGACCTTCATCAACGCGGCCAACTACGACGTCAAGGTCCTGATGTGGCAGACCATCATCCATGTGGTCTTCCTGCTCAGCGCCATGGCCATTGCCTACACCGACCGGTTGATGGTGAAGCCTTCCTCCGACGCGCATTGATCGACATTCAGCGTTCGAAGAATGCGGCCCTTGCGGCCGCATTTTTTTTGCCCGGCCCTGCTCAACGACCCACCATCTGCGCGGGCACCACCCAG
>DASUIO010000096.1:0-11584 GCA_036279755.1 Polaromonas sp.
TGGAGAACGAAGACGTCAACGAATGCTGGATCGCCGACCGCGACCGTTTCTCCTATGAAGCTCTGAATGGCGACGAACGGCTCACCAGCCCCATGCTCAAGCAGGGTGGCGAGTGGAAAGTTGTTGACTGGCAAACCGCGCTGGAATATGTGGCCAATGGCCTCAAGCAGATCAAGGCCGAGCATGGTGCTGACAGCATCGGTACGCTGGCCAGTCCGCACAGCACGCTGGAGGAGTTGTACCTGGCAGCAGGCCTGATGCGCGGGCTGGGTAGCGAGAACATCGATTGCCGTTTACGCAACGCCGAATTTCCCCCTTCAGCCTCTGTCCGCTGGCTGGGTACTTCCATTGCCTCGCTGTCTGAACTGCACAGCGTGCTGGTTGTCGGCTCCAACCTGCGCAAGGACCATCCCCTCTTTGCACAGCGCATTCGGCAGTCCATCCGCAAGGGATGTGCGCTGAGTACTATTAATTCAACAGTGGAACTGGCTTCCGCTGAGGCTTGGGCCATGCCGGTCGCCAATATGCTGTTGGCCGCACCCGACGCATGGGCGCAGGCACTGGCTGATGTGGCTGCAGCGATTGCGATGGAGAAAGGCGTGTCCGCGCCCGCCTCGGGCCATGCTACGGATGCCGCCAAGGCGATTGCCAAATCATTGCTGGGCGGCGAGCGTAAAGCCGTCCTGCTTGGCAATGCCGCGGCACACCATGCCAATGCATCGAGTCTGCTGGCCTTGGCCAACTGGATTGCTAAACAAACCGGCGCAACTGTGGGTTACCTGACCGAAGCAGCCAATACCGTTGGCGCTCAGTTGGCGGGTGCTTTGCCGGGCGCCCAGGGCCTTCATGCCGGGCAGATGCTCGAGGGCAAGCTGAAAGCGCTCGTCCTGTTGAACAACGAACCTGAGTTTGATTCAGCCGCAGGCGTCAAGGCCAAGGCTTCGCTGAATGCAACCCAGATGGTCGTCACACTGAGCCCCTTCAAGGCGAACATGAGCTTTAGCGATGTGCTGCTGCCGATTGCTCCATTTACGGAGACCCCTGGTACTTTCGTGAACGCTGAAGGCCGGGTACAGGGCTTTCATGCGGTTGTCAAACCTTTGGGCGATACGCGTCCTGCCTGGAAAGTATTGCGCGTGCTGGCCAACCTGTTGAGCTTGCCCGGTTTTGACTTTGAGTCGTCGCAAGATGTTCTCAAGCAGATCCAAGGAGCTGACATGGCGCAAGTACCCGCAGACAAGCTGGGTAATGAGCTAGCGGGTGCCAGCGAGGTCAACATCACCTTGTCGGGCTCGGCTGGCTTGATACCTGCTGTCGCCAGCATCTACCAGCTCGATGGGCTGGTCCGACGTGCACCATCGCTGCAACTGACGGCAGATGCCCGGCAGGCCGCGAGTCTTGAAGGAGTCGCAGCATGATCGACGCATTCTTCGGCTTCGGCCAGGGCTTGATGGGTGGGGCCTGGCCTGCTGTGTGGACGCTCATCAAGATCATCTGTGTTCTGTTGCCGCTGATGGGATGTGTTGCCTACCTAACGCTGTGGGAGCGCAAGGCGATTGGCTTTACGCAGCTCCGTATGGGCCCCAACCGTATCGGCCCCTTTGGACTGCTGCAACCGATTGCCGATGCACTCAAGCTGCTGACCAAGGAGATCATCATCCCCACGGCCGCAAGCAAGGGACTGTATGTTTTGGGTCCGGTCATGACCATCATGCCCGCATTGGCGGCTTGGGCGGTCGTCCCTTTCGGTCCCGATGTCGCATTGGCCAACATCAATGCCGGCCTCTTGTTCGTCATGGCCATCACGTCGCTTGAAGTTTACGGCGTCATCATTGCGGGCTGGGCGACCAACTCCAAATATGCGTTTCTGGGTGCCATGCGCGCATCGGCGCAGATGGTGAGCTATGAGATTGCCATGGGCTTTTGCCTGGTGGTGGTTCTCATGGTATCGGGCAGCATGAACCTGACCGACATCGTGACGGGCCAGGGCAAAGGAATGGCTGCCAGCGCGGGGTTGAGCTTCCTGTCGTGGAACTGGTTGCCCTTGTTCCCAATTTTCCTGGTGTATTTCATTTCCAGCCTGGCTGAGACCAATCGCCACCCGTTTGACGTGGTGGAGGGCGAGGCCGAGATCGTCGCGGGTCACATGGTGGAGTATTCCGGCATGGCCTTCGCCATGTTCTTCCTGGCCGAATACGCCAATATGATCCTGGTGTCGGTGCTGTGCGTCCTGCTGTTTCTGGGGGGCTGGTTGCCCCCGATTGACAGCGTATTTTTCAACTGGATTCCTGGCTGGATCTGGCTCGGCATCAAATCGTTCATGGTGGTCACAGTATTCCTGTGGGTTCGCGCCACCTTCCCGCGCTACCGTTACGACCAGATCATGCGTCTGGGCTGGAAGATATTCATCCCTTTGACCCTGGTCTGGCTGGTGGTCGTCGGTGCCTGGATGCAGACCCCTTACAACATCTGGAAATAGGCGAAAAAAGTCATGTCTACAGTTGCCTCCGTCAAGGATTTTGTTTCAAGCTTCATGTTGACCGAGCTGTTCAAGGGTATGGCCCTGACCGGTAGGTACATGTTCAAGCGGAAGATCACGATCCAGTTTCCCGAAGAGAAAACTCCATTAAGCCCGCGTTTTCGCGGCTTGCACGCCCTGCGCCGCTATGAAAATGGCGAAGAGCGCTGTATTGCCTGCAAGCTCTGTGAGGCTGTGTGCCCGGCGATGGCTATCACTATTGAGTCTGATGTGCGGGAAGACGGCAGCCGCCGCACTTCACGCTACGACATTGATCTGACCAAATGCATTTTTTGCGGTTTTTGCGAAGAGAGCTGCCCGGTCGATTCAATTGTTGAGACCCACATTTTCGAATACCACGGTGAAAAAAGGGGTGACTTGTATTTCACCAAAGAGATGCTGTTGGCAGTGGGCGATCGCTATGAAACCGAGATCGCAGCAAACAAGGCGGCAGATGCCAAATACCGTTGAACACAGCTGTACAGCGCTGAATCACCTCGCCAAGTAGCTGGCACAAGAAAGAATCTACAAAAACATGGACGCTAAAACCGGTCTTTTTTATGTCTTCGCCGCAGTGTTGCTGTTCGCAGCATTCCGGGTGATCACCTCGCGCAATCCGGTGCATGCCGTGCTGTACCTGGTGCTTGCATTTTTCCAGGCTGCCGCCGTTTGGATGTTGCTCAAGGCCGAGTTTCTGGCCATCACCCTGGTGCTCGTCTACGTGGGCGCGGTGATGGTGCTGTTTCTCTTCGTGGTCATGATGCTCGACGTCAATCTGGACAGTGTGCGTAAAGGCTTCTGGAAGCATTTTCCACTTGCCGGCACGGTGGGCGCCATCATCGCGCTGGAAATGTCCTATGTTCTGATGGGTGGGTTTCGCGAGCCTCCCAAATTGGCCTCTGCGGCAGGCCAGATTGGCGACCAGGTCTCCAATACCAAGGAGCTTGGCAAGTTGCTGTATTCGGAGTACCTCTACCCGCTGGAAGTTGCCGCCGTGATTCTGCTGGTAGCCATCGTCGCCGCCATTGCACTGACTTTGCGCAAGCGCAAGGACTCCAAGCACATGGATCCCGCTGAGCAGGTCCGGGCCAAGCGGATAGACCGGGTCAGCCTGGTGAAGATGAAATCTGTGGTTGCTGCGCCCACTACCGTCGTTCCTGCCGAGGAAAAACAATCATGATGCTCACGCTTGGACATTTTCTTTCACTCGGCGCCATGCTTTTTGCGCTGTCGATTATTGGTATTTTCCTGAACCGAAAAAATCTGATTGTGCTGCTCATGGCGATTGAGCTCATGCTGCTGGCAGTCAACATGAATTTCGTTGCGTTTTCGTACTACCTGAACGATATGGCGGGCCAGGTTTTTGTGTTTTTCATCCTGACCGTCGCTGCTGCCGAATCCGCCATCGGCTTGGCCATATTGGTGTTGCTGTTCCGTAACAAGTCCAGCATCAACGTCGACGAACTCAACACGCTCCGGGGTTAATAAAAAGATGACTCAGACCCTTTCTGTATCGACGTTGCTGGCCGTCCCGCTGGCACCACTGGCCGGCGCTCTGGTAGCCGGTATTCTTGGAACCTCATTGGGTGGCAACTGGGTTGGTCGCCGCCTGTCGCACACCCTCACCATTCTTGGTGTGTTGGTGGCGTTCATCCTCTCGGCCATGACGCTCAAAAGCGTCGTGCTTGATGGTGCACGCTTTAATGACACGATCTACACCTGGATGACGGTTGGTGGCTTGAAGATGGAAATCGGCTTTCTCGTCGATAGCCTGACAGCCATGATGATGTGCGTGGTGACTTTTGTGTCGCTCATGGTCCATATCTACACGATTGGCTACATGGAAGAAGATGAGGGTTACAACCGCTTCTTCGCCTACATTTCCATGTTCACTTTCTCCATGTTGATGCTGGTGATGAGCAACAATCTGCTGCAGCTGTTCTTCGGCTGGGAAGCCGTGGGCCTGATGTCGTATTTGCTGATCGGCTTCTGGTTCAACAAGCCGAGCGCGGTTTTTGCCAACATGAAGGCTTTCCTCGTCAACCGTGTGGGCGACTTTGGCTTCATTTTGGGCATTGGCCTGATCGCCGCCTATGCCGGAACGCTCAATTATGGCGAGACTTTTGCCAAGGCGAACGAGCTGTCCAAACTGGCTTTCCCGGGGACCGGCTGGATGCTGATCACAGTGATCTGCATCTGCCTTTTTATCGGTGCGATGGGCAAGTCGGCCCAGTTTCCGCTGCATGTGTGGCTGCCCGACTCCATGGAAGGTCCCACCCCTATCTCTGCGCTGATTCATGCCGCGACCATGGTGACCGCCGGTATTTTCATGGTGGCGCGGATGTCACCGTTATTTGAACTCAGCGATACCGCGCTGAGCTTCATCATGGTGATCGGCGGCATCACGGCGCTTTTCATGGGATTTCTCGGTGTCATCCAGAACGACATCAAGCGCGTGATCGCGTATTCCACGTTGTCGCAGCTGGGTTACATGACGGTGGCGCTCGGCGCTTCTGCTTATTCCGTGGCCGTATTCCACCTGATGACGCATGCCTTCTTCAAGGCGCTGCTGTTCCTGGCAGCGGGCTCGGTCATCATGGGCATGCATCACAACCAGGATATTCGCTGGATGGGGGGTGTGCGCAAGTACATGCCGATCACCTGGATCACCTCGCTGCTGGGCTCCCTTGCGTTGATCGGAACGCCTCTGTTCGCTGGCTTTTACTCGAAGGACAGCATCATTGAAGCCGTGCGTGAGAGCCATCTGGCGGGCTCCGGCTTTGCTTATTTCGCTGTGCTGGCGAGTGTTTTCGTCACGGCCTTTTATTCATTCCGCCTGTATTTCCTGGTGTTCCACGGGAAGGAGCGTTTTGATCAGAACCCTGAGGCCCATCACGATCCCCATGATGCACATGGCCACAACAAACCCCATGAGTCGCCGTGGGTAGTGACCGTGCCACTGATTTTGCTGGCTATCCCATCGGTGGTGATTGGTTTCATGACGATCCAGCCCATGCTGTTCGGTGAGTTTTTCAAGGATGCGATATTTGTCAATCTTGAGCGGCATCCCGCCATGGAAGAGCTGGCCAAGGTGTTCCACGGACCGGTTCAAATGGCGCTGCATGGCCTGATGGCGGCTCCGTTCTGGCTGGCCCTGGCGGGCGTCGTGCTCTCGTATTACATGTATATGGTCAACCCGGCTTTGCCAGCGGCCATCAAGCGCAGGGCGCAACCCATCTTCACGCTGCTTGACAACAAGTACTACCTCGACTGGTTCAACGAAAACGTGCTGGCCCGTGGCGTACGTGCGCTGGGTCTGGGCCTGTGGAAGGGCGGCGACGAGAAGCTGATCGACGGTGCCGTGGTCAATGGATCATGGAAGTTGGTGGGCTGGGTCTCGGGCATTGTGCGAAGGCTTCAGTCGGGCTACATCTATCACTACGCTTTTGGCATGATCATCGGCGTGTTTGTGTTGATGACGTATTTCGTCTGGCTCAACCGGTAAGAATAAGGAAGAATCAGAATGGGTTTGTTAAGCCTTGCCATATGGACGCCGATTATTTTCGGCGCTGTTTTGTTGGCGCTGGGTCGGGACGAGCAGGCGCGTAGTGTGCGCTGGATCGCGCTGATCGGTGCTGTTGTCAGTTTTCTGGTGACCTTGCCGTTGTATGGCGGCTTTCAGCTGGGTACTTCGGCCATGCAGTTCGTCGAAAAGAGCACCTGGATCGAGCGCTTCAATGTCAATTACCACTTGGGCGTAGACGGCATCTCGCTGTGGTTCGTGGTGCTGACCGCTTTTATCAATGTGGTGGTCGTCATCGCGAGCTGGGAATCGATCCGGACACGTGTCAACCAGTACATGGCTGCCTTGCTAATTCTCAGCGGTCTCCAGATTGGCGTTTTTGCTGCGCTGGACGGCATGCTGTTCTATGTGTTCTTCGAGGCCACACTGATCCCGATGTATCTGATCATCGGTATCTGGGGTGGGCCGAAAAAGATCTACGCGGCGTTCAAGTTTTTCCTGTACACGCTCCTTGGTTCCCTGCTGATGCTGGTCGGGCTGCTGTTTCTGTACAACAAGTCAGGCGGCAGTTTTGATATCGCCACTTGGCACATGCTGCCGCTGGGCGCTACGCCGCAAACGCTGCTGTTTTTTGCTTTTTTTGCGGCCTTTGCTGTCAAGGTGCCGATGTGGCCCGTCCACACATGGTTGCCCGATGTGCACGTGGAAGCACCCACCGGCGGCTCTGCCGTGCTGGCGGCCATCATGCTCAAGCTGGGCGCTTATGGTTTCCTGCGGTTTTCTCTGCCGATTGCGCCGGATGCCTCGCATGAATGGGCCTGGTTGATGATTGCCTTGTCCCTGATTGCCGTCATCTATGTGGGGCTGGTGTCGCTGGTTCAGAAGGATATGAAAAAACTGGTGGCCTATTCGTCCGTGGTCCACATGGGTTTTGTAACGCTGGGCTTCTTTTTGTTCAGTGACCTGGGCATTTCAGGCGGCATTGTGCAGATGATCTCTCATGGCTTTGTGTCGGGTGCCATGTTCCTGTGCATTGGTGTTCTGTATGACCGCGTCCATTCCCGCGAAATTTCAAGCTACGGTGGCGTGGTCAACACCATGCCCAAGTTTGCGGCCTTCGCTTTGCTGTTTTCGATGGCCAATGCCGGTTTGCCTGGCACCGCCGGTTTTGTTGGCGAATGGATGGTGATTCTGGCATCCGTCAAATCGAATTTCTGGATCGGTGCCGCTGCCGCGACAACGCTGATTTTCGGTGCAGCCTATACGCTGTGGATGTTCAAGCGGGTATACCTCGGCCCGGTTGTCAATAAAGAGGTCAAAGGGCTAAAGGATATCAATGGCCGCGAGTTCCTCATGCTCACCATGCTGGCCATTGCTGTGCTGTACATGGGCCTTTATCCAAAGCCATTTACCGATGTGATGAATACGTCCGTGACTGACTTGCTCAAGCACGTGGCTGTTTCGAAACTGAACTAAGCAACTTACTCAAAGAATTTCAGATGATTGATAAGCTAAGTTGGATCGCGGTTTACCCCGAAATTGTCCTTTTGATCATGGCCTGCGTGATTGCGCTGGTCGATCTGGGGGTCAAAACTCCACGCCGAACCGGCACTTATGTGCTGACATTGCTGACGCTGGCCGTGGTCGCTGCCATGGAAGCTTTCTATGCGGTGGGCGGTGAGACCTTCTACGGCTTCGGCAATATGGTGGTCGTCGACCCTATGGGGAGCTGGCTCAAGTGTTTTGCCAGCCTCGCCGTGCTGACCACGCTGGTCTATGGACGACCTTATGCCGCAGATCGCGACATGCTGCGTGGTGGTGAGTTCTTCACCCTCAGTCTGTTTGCCTTGCTGGGCATGTTTGTCATGATTTCGGGCCACAACTTCCTCGTGCTCTACATGGGCCTGGAGCTCATGACACTGTCGAGTTACGCCCTGGTGGCGCTGCGACGTGACCATGCAACTGCCACCGAAGCAGCAATGAAGTACTTTGTGCTGGGTGCTCTGGCTTCTGGCTTCCTGCTTTACGGTATGTCCATGTTGTACGGTGCGACCGGATCGCTCGACATTAATCAAGTGTTCAACGCCATTGCCAGCCGTCAAGTCAATCATCAGGTGCTGGTCTTTGGCTTGGTGTTCATCGTCTCTGGCTTGGCCTTTAAATTGGGCGCGGTGCCTTTCCACATGTGGGTACCAGACGTTTACCACGGCGCGCCTACGGCTGTGACTCTGCTGATCAGTGGCCCGCCACAACTCGCAGCGTTCGCCATGTGCATCCGCTTGCTGGTGGAAGGTCTGTTGCCATTGGCAATCGACTGGCAGCAGATGCTGGCACTGATGGCCATTGGCTCCTTGGTGGTAGGTAACCTGGCTGCAGTGGCCCAATCCAACCTCAAGCGCATGCTGGCGTTTTCAACGATTTCTCAAATGGGATTTTTGCTGCTCGGCTTGCTCGCCGGTGTGGTTAACGGCAACCAGCTTAATACCGAATCAGCGTATGGCGCCGCCATGTTCTACGCCGTGACCTATGTGCTGACCTCGCTGAGTGCATTCGGCGTCATCCTGCTGTTGACCCGTGCAGGGCACGAGTCTGAAGAGATCGCCGA
Organism: Polaromonas sp.; assembly: GCA_036279755.1. GTDB lineage: Bacteria > Pseudomonadota > Gammaproteobacteria > Burkholderiales > Burkholderiaceae_C > Polaromonas. Next base: position 8,647 of record DASUIO010000096.1, read on the forward strand.
TCTGGCCGGCCTTAACCAGCGCAGTCCGCTGTACGCAGGTGTCATGGCCATCAGCATGTTCTCACTGGCCGGCTTGCCGCCGCTGGTGGGTTTTTATGCCAAGCTGGGCGTGTTGCAGGCGCTCATTGCGTCGGGGAAAACCAGCTACCTGATGCTGGTAATCTTTGCCGTGATCATGTCGCTGATTGGTGCTTTCTATTACCTGCGGGTGGTCAAGGTGATGTACTTTGATGCGCCAAAAAGCCCCAATATCCAGCCGATCTCGGCACCTGCTGACGCCCGAATCGTGCTGGCAATCAACGGTGCGCTCATGCTGGGTCTGGGCATTCTGCCCGGCAGCTTGATGACCCTGTGCACACAATCGATCAGCAGTATCGTCAAGTCCCTGGGAAGCTAGCTTACCCTCATGACTCAAACCACATCGGTTTGGCTAGTCGTCCTGCTAGCCTTGCTGGTGGCAAGTCTGCTGCTCATCGGCAACCGACTTTTCGTGTTGCTTGTGCTCAACATGCCCAAGGGCTTGGCGGTGCGACTGGCGGAATGGTGGGTCTGGTATCTGGTGGCCGGCGGCCTTGGACTGTCCCTTGAGCAGCGCACTGGGCAAATTTCCCCTCTGGGCTGGGAATTTCATGCCATCACGGGCACGCTCTTTGTCATCTTTGCCTTTCCTGGTTTTACCTGCCGTTATTTGTTCAAGCACCGCGCATGAAGCGGGCGTATGGTATTGATGAGGAGTGCGGCGTGGCCGATGGAGATCTGGTCGAGGTCAAAGTTGATTCCGAAGAAATTCTCAAAGGAAACTTTCTTCATGTGTGCCGCGATACCGTCAGGCTCCCTGACGGCGCCCAAACCACCCGCGAATATGTCATTCACCCCGGCGCGGTGATGATCGTGGCGCAACTCGATGACGGTCAACTGGTGCTGGAGCGCCAATACCGTTATCCGATGCAGGCGGTCATGCTTGAATTTCCAGCTGGCAAGCTCGATCCCGGCGAGGCAACGCTGGTTTGTGCTCAGCGTGAACTGCTGGAAGAAACTGGCTACAGCGCACGCGAATGGGCCAGAGCCGGCGTGCTGCACCCGCTTGTTGCCTACTCCACCGAATTTATCGAGGTCTGGTTTGCGCGCGGACTGACGCTGGGCGAGCGCAAGCTGGACGCCGGCGAATTCCTGGAGGTGTTCACGGCCAGCCCCACCGAACTTTTGGCTTGGTGCGGCAACGGCCGGGTGACCGATGCAAAGACGCTGACGGGTGTGCTGTGGCTGCAAAACGTGTTGTCGGGGACATGGGCATTGGATTGGCAGGCCGCAGTGCCGTAATGGGCTCGCGATAATTCATTTATGAAAGTTCTGAATCTCCAGTGCTCGCACCAGCATTCGTTTGAAGGCTGGTTTGCGTCTGAGGATGACTTCCTCGGGCAACTGGCGCGTGGTCTGATTGAATGCCCGCTGTGTGCCGACAAAGGCATCCGCAAACTTCCGAGCGCGCCGCGGCTCAATCTTGGCGCTTACCAGGCTGGTGACCAGACCCAGGACGCCGTATCGGGTGGCGTTGTCCGGGAGACGCCTCCATCCGGGCCCCTGGCAAATGCTGGAGCGCGCAGCACAGATGCCGTGATGGGTATGCCGGACGGCATAAGTCCTGCCGCGCAGGCCGCCTTCCTCAAAGCCTTGCGTCATCTGGTGGCAACCACTGAAGACGTCGGTGAGCGCTTTGCCATTGAGGCGCGCCGCATGCACTACGGCGAGCTGGAGGCGCGCAGCATTCGTGGCCAGACGAGCGCGCGGGAAGCCGTGGAGCTGCTGGAGGAAGGGATTGACATCATGCCCTTGCCACTGCTCCCGGGCATCAAGGAAACCCTGCAGTAAGAAGGCCGGGTGCCGTCTGGCACCCCTGTCGAAAGCAGCGGGCTTCAAGTCCGTTAAAGTCAAGGCCCGATCAAGGGTAGAGGCCACGCAACTCGCGCGTGTGCAGAATGCGCGTGCAGGCCACGATAAACGCGGCGGTGCGCAGGCTGACCTTTTTTTCCTGAGCCACTTGCCAGACCCCGTCGAAAGCGCCTTTCATGATTTTGACCAGGCGCGCATTGATTTCGTCCTCGTCCCAGAAGAAGCTGGAGAAGTCCTGCACCCATTCGAAATAACTGACGGTGACCCCGCCGGCATTGGCAATCACGTCAGGCAACACCAGCACATTGCGCTCGTGCAGGATGTCGTCGGCTTCGGGCGTGGTCGGGCCATTCGCGCCTTCGATAATCATGCGCGCCTTGATGCGGCCGGCATTGGCTGCGGTAATTTGCTGCTCCAGCGCTGCCGGAATCAGGATGTCGCAGTCCACATCCCAGAACTGGTCATTGGCGATAACCTCGGCCTGTGCAAAGCCGCTCACGCTACCGGTTTCCTGCACGTGCTTGAGCAGCGCCGGCACATCAAGCCCGGCTTCACGGTAAATGGTACCGAGGTGGTCTTGCACCGCGACCACGCGCGCGCCTGCTTCAGCAAAGAGCTTGCCGGCGACCCCGCCCACATTGCCGAAGCCTTGCACGGCGACACGCGATCCGGCAATTTCGAGGCCTATGTGTTTGGCGGCTTCCGCACCGATAGTGAACACGCCGCGCCCTGTGGCCTCACGCCGACCGAGCGAGCCGCCCAGGTCGACGGGTTTGCCAGTGACTACGCCGGTGGCTGTGGTCCCCGTGTTCATGGAATAGGTGTCCATCATCCATGCCATGATCTGCTCATTGGTATTGACGTCGGGCGCCGGAATATCCTTATTGGGGCCGATGATGATGCCGATCTCGCTGGTGTAGCGGCGCGTCATGCGTTCGAGTTCGCCGCGTGACAGCTTTTTCGGGTCGACGCGGATGGCGCCTTTGGCGCCGCCGTAAGGAACGTTCACCACGGCGTTTTTGATCGACATCCAGGCGGACAGCGCCAT
>DASUIO010000097.1:0-2690 GCA_036279755.1 Polaromonas sp.
ATCTGGTCGTATCGGGCTATCGCGGCATCACCCTGATCAATATCGGCACCGGTCCGTCGAACGCGCGCAACGTCACCGACCACGTCGCCGTGCTGCGCCCGCACGCCTGGCTGATGCTCGGCCACTGCGCCGGGCTGCGCAACAGCCAGCAGCTCGGCGACTACGTGCTGGCCCACGCCTACATGCGCGAGGACCATGTGCTCGACGAAGACCTGCCGCTGTGGGTGCCCATTCCCGCGCTGGCCGAGGTGCAGGTGGCGCTGGAGTCGGCGGTGTCAGAAGTCACCCGGCTCAAGGGGGCGGAACTCAAGCACATCATGCGCACCGGCACCGTGGCCAGCACCGACAACCGCAACTGGGAACTGCTGCCCGACAACGGCCCGCAACGCCGCTTCAGCCAGAGCCGCGCTGTGGCGCTGGACATGGAAAGCGCAACGATTGCCGCCAACGGTTTCCGCTTTCGCGTGCCCTACGGCACCCTGCTGTGCGTGAGCGACAAGCCGCTGCACGGCGAAATCAAGCTGCCCGGCATGGCCAACCACTTCTACCGCGAGCGGGTCGACCAGCACCTGCGCATCGGCATTCGCGCCATTGAACTGCTGCGCGCCGAGGGCATCAGCCAGCTGCACAGCCGCAAGCTGCGCAGCTTTTCGGAAGTAGCGTTCCAGTAAAGTTTTATTTCTTCTGCCATTTCGTTTTGCTACTTTCCTGGTTGCCATGGCTACGCGATTTTATGGGCGGGAAATAACACACATGTTTTTGTCTCGCCATGTTTTCCGGCTTGGGGCCTTGTTGATGGGCGTGGGCTTGCTGCTTCATCCATTCCTTGCAGGCGCTAGCAATACAGCGACGCTACGGATCGGCGTGCTGGCCTATAAAGGCGCCGAGGCGGTACAGGATGACTGGTCCCACGTCAGGAACTGGCTTGAAGCAAGCATTCCAGACCATCGTTTCGTTCTGCTTGATTTCGACCAGGCCGGACTGACGCGCGCGGTGCACGAACAGGCCATTGACTTCGCCATCACCAACAGCGGCCACTATGTCGCTCTCGAAAACAGCGATGGCGCCAGTCGCATTGCGACCATCGAGTCGCCTTGGGCCCTGTCGTCAAGGCAATCGATAGGATCGGCCATCGTGGTGCGCAACGATGCGCGCCTGCACACCTTGGCGGATCTGGTCGGCAAGCATGTGCTGGCCGTCGACCCGGAGGCATTCGGTGGCTACCAGATCGCCGCGCGCGAATTGCTGCAAGCCGGCATCGATCCTGAGCATGATCTGGCCAAGCTGCAGTTTACGGGTTTTCCGGTTCAAAAAATCGTGCATGCGGTTCGTGCAGGCCAGGCCGATGCAGGCATCATTCGCACTTGCCTGCTTGAGCAGATGATACGTAGCGGCGAGATCGGCGAAGGAGAATTGCGCGTGCTGGCGCCAATCGTCACCCAGGGCCTCCGGTGCCAAACATCGTCAAGGCTCTACCCTGACTGGCCATTCGCGGCCTTGCGCCATACCCCGGCGGAACTGTCCAAGCGTGTGGCCATGGCTTTACTGGCGATGCCCCGTACTGCCGATGGCTATAGCTGGACGATCCCCAGTGATTACAAGGTTGTCGACGAGTTGTTTCGCGAACTGAAAATCGGCCCCTATGCCTATTTGCGTGAATGGACCTTCGAAGGCGTTTTGCGGCGCTATTGGGGCTGGATACTGCTTATTTTGGCCTTACTGGTCGCTTGGGCGGTGCATACCGTGCGGGTCGAATACCTGGTGAGCCAGCGCACCCGCGCGCTGCGCGACGCGCAGGAGGAACAGCGCCGCATGGCAGCAGAGGCGGGCTTGCGCCAAACCATGCTCGACCATACCGCGCGGCTCGCCATCCTCGGTGAAATGGCAAGCGCGATCGCGCACGAGTTGAATCAGCCACTGGCAGCGATCCGCAATTTCGCCCGCGGCATGGCGCGACGCATTACAGCAGGCCGACTGGAGCAGGGGCCCTTGCTGGAAGGAACCAGTGAAATTGTTACGCAGAGCGAGCGGGCGGCAAGCATCATTCGCAACATCCGCGCTTTCGCCCAGAAAAGGGTATCCGAACAGAAGTCGGTCGATCTGATAGCCGTCCTGGGCGAAGCCATCGCCCTGTTCAGCGGCACCCATCCGCAAGCGCGCGTTATCTGGCACCCTGCCGCACCGCAGGGAGCTGCCAGGGTGATGGCCGACCCCTTGCAGATCCAGCAGGTCATGCTCAATCTGCTGAAAAACGCACTGGATGCGCAGCAGACTGCCGGCCATGCACAGGAGCCGATCGAGGTGCAGTTCCGGGTGGAAGCCCGAGCCTATCTCATCACCGTGCGCGACTCCGGTTGCGGGCTTGCGCCTGAACAGTTCGCACGCTTGTTCGAACCGTTCTACACGACCAAACCCGAGGGCCTCGGCCTGGGCTTGTCGCTGAGCAAAGGCATCATCGAATCGCTTGGGGGCACGCTGTCGGCAGCGGCCAATGACGACGCGGCAGGATTAACGGTATGGTTCAGCCTGCCGAGGGAAGAATCACAGGGACGAATATGAACGAACGCGATGCCGTGCTGTTTGTGGTTGACGATGACGCGGCGATGCGCCGCTCGCTGGCGTATCTGTTCGATTCGGCAGGCTGGCGCGTTGAGTCTTTCGAGTCGGCGCATGACTTTCTCGACCGTTAC
>DASUIO010000098.1:0-3241 GCA_036279755.1 Polaromonas sp.
TCGCGCAGCGGCACTGACATGCGCGTGAGCGCCGCTTGCAGCTCAGCCGTGTTGGCGCTGTGATCCCAGCTTTGCAGGTCATCTTCAACGCGACCTTGCACGATGGCCACCACATTGAGCCATTCGCCGCCGCGCACCGGGTACTGCACCACGTGCAGCCTGGGGCCCAGCCAGGCCGTCACCTGCTGGCTGCGCAGGCGCTCGGGCAGGCTGGTTTGCGGCAGCATCGCGCGGTAGGCCAGGTGGCCCGTCACACGCGGCGGGCCATCGTGCAGCAGCTGCTCGCGCACGCGGCTCCACAGGCCATCGGCGCCGATAAGTGCATCGCCTTCGACCTCCAGGCCTTCGGTGGTCCTGAGGGTGACCACCGGTCCGGTTTCCACAAAGCTGGCCAGCGGGCTGTTCAGATTCAGCCGCACGTTACCGCGCGCCTGCACGGCTTCGAGCAGCAGCCCGTGCAGATCGGCGCGGGCAATGGTGGCGTAGGGCGCGCCGTACTTTTGCACGGCACGCTCGCCCAACCGCAGCACGCCGAGCTCCCGGCCCGTGACGGCATCGCGCACCTGCAGGCGCGGCGGGAACGCGGCCACGCGCGCCAGTTCGGCCTCCAGCCCCCAGCCGTGCAGCACCCGAACGACATTGGGCCCGAGCTGGACACCCGCGCCCACTTCGCCAAAGGCGGGGGCCTGTTCAAACAGGCGCACGTCCCAGCCCGCACGCGACGTGGCCAGCGCCGCCGCCATCCCGCCTATGCCGCCACCGGCTATCAATATCTGCTGGCTCATGCTGCCAACAATTGCCGGAGCACGTAAGGCAGAATGCCGCCGTTGCGGTAGTAGTCCACCTCAATCGGCGTGTCCACGCGCAGGATCACGCTGACTTCCTGGCGCGACCCGTCGGCACGCGTGATGACCAGTTTGGCCTCACTCTGCGGCTTGAGCTCGGGATGCGGAATCACGTCAATGAACTCGGAGCCTGTGAGCTTGAGGGCCTGCCACGAATCGCCCGGCTTGAACTGCAGCGGCAGCACGCCCATGCCGACCAGGTTGCTGCGGTGAATCCGCTCAAAACTGCGCGCGACCACGGCCTTGATGCCGAGCAGCTGGGTGCCCTTGGCGGCCCAGTCGCGCGACGAACCTGTGCCGTATTCCTCGCCTGCAAAAATCACCGTGGGCGTGCCTTCTTCCAGGTACTTCATGGCGGCGTCGTAAATCGGCATTTTCTCGATCACGCTTTCTGGCGTGCGGTGGATGGGGTGGAACAGCGTGACACCGCCCTCCTCGCGCGAGCCGTCCTTGTCCGCCGGAATCATCAGGTTTTTAATTCGCACATTGGCAAAGGTGCCGCGCATCATCACGTCATGGTTGCCGCGACGCGCACCGTAGCTGTTGAAGTCGGCCTTCTGTACGCCGTGGGCCTGCAGCCACAGACCGGCTGGCGAGCTGGCCTTGATGGCACCTGCCGGCGAAATATGGTCGGTGGTGATGGAGTCGCCAAACAGCGCCATGATGCGTGCGCCCTTCACGGACATTGCATCATTTTGGCCTGCAGCGCCCCTCCCGATTTCGGCAGGCGCTTCCATTTTCATAGCAAAATGCTCGAAGAATGGCGGCTCGGCAATATAGGTACTGGCGGGCCAGCTGTAGGAAGTGCCACTCACCCCCCTGATTTTTTCCCAGAGCTTGCCTGGCTCGGTTTTGACCTTGGCGTAGTTGGCCCGGAACGCCTTGCCATTCATGGCGTACTTCATGAGCCTTTCAATCTCTTCGCTGCTGGGCCAGATGTCACCCAAATAAACATCTTTACCGCCTTTGCCCTTGCCGACCGGCTCGGTCATCAGGTCGCGCAGTACCGTGCCGGCCAGGGCATAGGCCACCACCAACGGAGGGCTTGCCAAAAAGTTGGCCTTGATATTGGGGTGAATGCGCGCTTCGAAGTTGCGGTTGCCCGACAGCACCGCGGCGCACACAAGGTCGCTCCGGGTGATGACTTCGTTGATCTCGGGCGTGAGGTCACCCGAGTTGCCGATGCAGGTGGTGCAGCCATAGCCGGCCAGTGCAAAACCGAGTTTCTCAAGATACGGCAGCAGGCCGGTTTCCCTGAGGTATTCGGTCACGATGCGGGAACCGGGCGCCAATGAAGTCTTGATGTGCGGCTGCACTTTCAGCCCCGCCTCCACCGCTTTTTTGGCCAGCAGACCGGCAGCCAGCAGCACGCTCGGGTTGGACGTGTTGGTGCAGCTGGTAATGGCGGCGATCAGCACGTCGCCGTTGCCCACGGTCAGCTCGGGCTTCTCCGGGACTTTGACATCGCACACCGTCGACACGCCACTCGCAGCCGTCAGCGCGGGCCGGTTGCTCACCATCTCCTCCACGTCACGCGCCGCGCCGGGCGCTACCGGCGGTGCCGCGCCCGCCGACTCGCCTGCACCGCAGTTCACCGGGTAGCGCTGCCCCAGTTGCTCAGCGGGCTGGTTAAAGCCGTTTTCCGCATTCGGCTTGCTGAACAGCGCGCTGAACTGGCTCGCCACATGGCCCAGTTCAATGCGATCCTGCGGCCGCTTGGGGCCGGCCAGGCTGGGCGTGACATCGCCCAGATCGAGCCTGACGACTTGAGAGTAATCAATCTCGCCCGCCTTGGCCACACCAAACAGGCCTTGCGCCCGAAAGTAAGCCTCAAAGGCCTCGATCTCTGCCGTGGTGCGGCCGGTGCCCTTGAAGTAGTCAATCGTCTTTTCGTCCACCGGAAAGAAACCCATGGTGGCACCGTATTCGGGTGCCATATTGCCGATGGTCGCACGGTCGGGTAGCGCCAGGGTGCGCGTGCCTTCGCCAAAAAATTCGACAAACTTGCCCACCACCTTTTCACGGCGCAAGGTTTCGGTCACGCGCAGCACCAGGTCGGTGGCGGTGACGCCTTCGCGTAGCCGGCCGCTCAGTTCAACACCCACCACGTCGGGCGTCAGCAGGTAAACCGGCTGGCCCAACATGGCGGCCTCGGCTTCAATGCCGCCAACGCCCCAGCCGACCACGCCGATGCCGTTGATCATGGTGGTGTGGCTGTCGGTGCCGACCAGTGTGTCGGGGTAATAGATATCCGCAGCGTCGGCTTTGCGCTTGTGCACACCGCGCGCCAGGTATTCCAGATTGATCTGATGCACGATGCCAAAGCCCGGCGGCACCACGCGAAACGTGTCAAAGGCCTGCATGCCCCATTTCATGAACTCGTAGCGCTCGCGGTT
>DASUIO010000099.1:0-2563 GCA_036279755.1 Polaromonas sp.
GCCAAGAAAGCGCTGGCCGAAATGGTGAGCGGCCAGCTGCTGCGGGTGGTATCCACCGATGCCGGCTCAAGCCGCGACTTTCAGGCGTTTGCCAAGCAGACCGGCAATGAGCTGGTGGACCAGCAAACGGTTGGTGCCGACTTCATTCACGTGCTGAAGCGGCGCTAGTGTTCCGCCAAGCCACCGCAGGCGCTGGCTCAGTCGAGCTTGAGCCCGCGCAGGTAGTGGCGGAAGTGCTCACCTACTTCGGGGTGTTGCAGTGCCAGTTCTACGGTGGCCTCCAGAAAGCCTTCCTTGCTACCGCAGTCGTAGCGCTTGCCCTGGTATTGCAAGGCATACACGGTTTCTTCTGTGAGGAGGCTTGAGATGCCGTCGGTCAGCTGAATCTCGCCGCCTACGCCAGTGGCCTGACGGCGGATATGTTCAAAAATAGCGGGCGTCAAAATATAGCGCCCGGCCACGCCCATGCGCGACGGTGCCACTTCAGGCGCCGGTTTTTCCACGATTTTTTTCACTTTCATCAGCCCCGGGCTGACGGCTTCCCCGACCACGATACCGTAACGGCGTGTCTGATCGAGCGGCACTTCCTGCACGGCCAGCACCGATTGCTGCAACTGCTCAAACTGCGCAGCCATTTGCGCCATGATCGAAGCCCCTCCCGGTGGGCCCACCATCAGGTCATCGGCCAGCAAGACGGCAAAGGGCTCCTTGCCGACCAGATGTTCGGCGCACAGCACGGCATGGCCCAGGCCCAATGTGCGGGGCTGGCGAACAAAGGCAAAGTTCATGCCGTCGGGCTGAACGGAACGCACCAGGGCCAGCAAATCATGCTTTTGGGCCATCTCCAGCTCGTTTTCCATTTCGTAAGCGGTATCGAAGTGATCTTCGATGGCCCGTTTATTGCGTCCGGTCACAAAAATCATATGGCGTATGCCTGCCGCATAGGCCTCTTCCACGGCGTACTGGATCAGTGGTTTGTCCACAACGGGCAGCATTTCCTTGGGCTGGGCTTTGGTCGCGGGTAAAAAGCGGGTGCCCAGTCCAGCAACAGGAAAGACAGCTTTGTTGAGTTTGAGTTTTTGCATTAATTTTGGCCAGGAAAAGACTAAAGTGTTACATGGTTGATACAGCGCCCGAGTCGGACCAAAGCCCGAATGGACGTATGTAAACCGCGCAATAACATTGTCTGCAGAAAAAGGATTGTCGAAGTGGACATCTTACTTCTCGATGCATTGGTGCCCGAGGCCATGGCCTGGCTTGAAGCCCGGCACAGCGTGGCATACCGTCCCGAGTTCGCCGAGGACCTGGTTGCATTGCGCAAGGCGGCCTACAAAACCAGGGGCATTGTCTTTTCACGGCACACCGTCGTCACCCGGGAGTTGCTTGATTTCCTGCCTGGGCTCAAGGCCGTAGGCCGCCTGCATCTGGGGACGCACAACACCGACCTGATGGTCTGCAAGGAGCGCGACATCAAGGTGGTGCAAGCCAGCAATGCCAATGTGCGCTCCAATGCAGAGTACTTGCTGAGCAGTCTGTTGCTGCTGTACCGTCGCGCCATCGTGGCGGCCCTGATGGGGCGCAAGCAACCGACAACCCGGGAGGGGCGTGAGCTTCATGGCAGCACGGTGGGCATTTTGGGCCTGTCGCCTACCGCGCATACGCTGGCTGGCATGCTGAACGGCCTGGGTGTTCGCCTGATCGGCTATGACCCGGCTGTGCACTACACGGCGCCCATCTGGGAGTATTTGCGGATTCAGCCGGTCTCGTTGCCCGAGTTGATGAGCCAGGCCGATGCGGTGTCGGTGCAAATGCTGTATGCCACCCGGTTCAAGGGCTTTGTGAACGAGAAGTTGCTGGGTTCCTGCAAGCGTGGCCAGTTATGGGTCGGCATCAGCCGCGGTGCGCTGTTTGATCAAGGCGCGCTGGCCGCAGCCCTGTGCGATGGCCGCATTGAAGCCTGTATTCTGGACGGTGCCGAGGTAAATTTCCCAGGCAACAGCTCACCGCTCATGGGCCTGAAAAACCTGTTTGTCACGCCGCGTCTGGGCTCGCACACGCGAGAAGCGCGGCTGCGTTCAAGCTGGTATGTTGCGCACCGCATGCATGAAGCCATCGGCACGCCGCACGGCGATTTGGCACTGCGGTCCAGCGCTTTCATGGACCCAGGGCGCGCCGCGCTTACTTCAAGCGCGCCAGCTGCGCCCTGATTTTCTCCAGCGTGGCGGTGAACTCGATCAGGCGCTTGCGCTCTTGCTCCAGCACGGCTGGCGGGACTTTGGCCACAAAAGTTTCGTTGCCGAGCTTGGCATGGACCTTGATCAGCTCGCCTTCCAGGCGCGTGGCTTCCTTGCCCAAGCGCGCTTTTTCAGCGGCCACGTCCACTTCCATGTGCAGGCAAACCCGTGCCTCGCCGACCACGGCTACGGGCGCGGCCTGGGCGGCGGCGGCCCATGCGGCCTCGTCATCGAACACCTTGACTTCACTGAGCTTGGCCAATGCCTTGAGCACGGGGGCCACGCCGCTCATGAAGGCGCTGTCGCCCAACACGAACAGCGGCAGCCGT
>DASUIO010000100.1:0-2333 GCA_036279755.1 Polaromonas sp.
TTCCCACCCCATTTGGCCGGACTGATAGGCAAGCCTGTCAATGACATCGACACCCCCGCCCTGGTGATAGACCTGGACGCGATGAAGCGCAACCTGGTCCGCATGGCCGAGTTTGCCAAAAAACACAACATCCGCTGGCGACCGCACGCCAAGCTGCACAAAAGCGTGAAGCTGGCCAAAATGCAGATCAAGGCCGGCGCTGTGGGCGTGTGCGTGCAAAAAACCGCCGAGGCGGAGGTCATGGTGGCTGGCGGGGTTTACAACGTGACCATCAGCAACGAGGTGATTGCCCCAGCCAAACTCGCGCGCGTGGCGGCGCTTAGCAAACAGGTGGCGGCCCACGGCGGCCAGCTCGCCATTGCGGTAGACAGCACCGAGGGCGTGCTCCGCCTGGCGCAGGCCATGACCGAAGCCCGTGCCGGTACCGGCGTGGGCACGGTGATCGACGTATTTGTGGAAATCGACGTCGGCCAGGGCCGCTGTGGTGTCGAGCCCGGTTTCGCGGCGGTCACCCTGGCGCTGGAGATTCGCAAGCACCCGGCCTTGCGCTTCGCTGGCCTGCAGGCCTACCACGGCAAGGCACAGCACCTGCGCAGCGCGCAGGACCGGCGCGATGCCATCGCCAAGGCAGTCGATGCGGTGGTGCACACACGCCAGCTGATTGAGGCCCAGGGCATGGTGGTCGGTCTGGTCACTGGCGCGGGCACCGGCAGCTTTGTACTGGAGGCTTCCAGCGGTGCTTACGGCGAGCTTCAGGCGGGCTCCTTCCTGTTCATGGACGCCGACTATGCGCAAAATGAGCGGGACCCGGCACAACCCCAGTTCGAGCATGCCCTGTTTGTCAAAACACAGGTCATCAGCACGCATAGCGGCCATGCCGTGTGCGACGCCGGCCACAAAAGCCACGCCATCGACTCCGGGATGCCGCTGGTGCATGCCTTCGACGCCGAGAGCGAGCTGGCCTATTTCAACGGCGGCGACGAGCACGGCATTTTGCGGCCCACTCGCGACGGCGCGCACCTGCCCGGGCTGGGCAGTGTGCTGTGGCTGATTCCCGGCCACTGCGACCCCACCGTGAATCTGCACGATGTAATGATTGGCGTGAGCGGCGGCCTGCGCGACGGCACCGTGCGGCGCCTTTACAGGGTGGATGCGCGGGGCGCAATGACTTGATCGGTGATCGTCTGAGCTTCAAGTGAACATGTCAGTACTACTGAGCGGCGGGGTCACGCCCAGATGCCGGTACGCCGCCAGCGTGGCAATGCGTCCGCGCGGCGTGCGCTGCAAAAAACCCTGCTGAATCAGGTAGGGCTCGATGACGTCTTCAATCGTGTCACGCTCTTCGCCAATGCTGGCGGCAATGTTATCCAGGCCCACCGGGCCGCCATCAAAACGGTGAATCACGGCCTCCAACAGCTTGCGGTCCATCACGTCAAAGCCTTGCGGGTCCACATCGAGCATGGCGAGCGCCTTGTTGGCAATATCCAGGGTGATCTCGCCGCTGCCTTTGACGTCGGCGTAATCACGCACGCGGCGCAGCAGGCGGTTGGCAATGCGCGGTGTGCCGCGTGATCGCCTGGCAATTTCAAAGCCGCCTTCTGCGTCGGTGGACACATTCAGCAAGCCCGCGCTGCGCTTGACAATGCGCGCCAGCTCTTCAGGGGTGTAGAACTCCAGTCGGGCGACGATGCCAAAACGGTCGCGCAACGGATTGGTCAGCATGCCGGCACGGGTGGTGGCGCCCACCAGCGTAAAGGGCTGCAGATCGAGCTTGATACTGCGCGCCGCCGGGCCTTCCCCGATCATGATGTCGATCTGGTAGTCCTCCAGCGCGGGGTACAAAATTTCTTCGACCACCGGGCTCAGGCGGTGAATCTCGTCGATGAAAAGCACATCGTTCTTTTCCAGATTGGTCAGCAGCGCGGCCAGGTCCTTGGGCTTTTCCAGCACCGGTCCCGAGGTCTGGCGCATGTTGACACCGAGTTCGTGCGCAATGATGTGGCTCAAGGTGGTTTTACCCAAGCCGGGCGGGCCGAACAGCAGCACATGGTCGAGTGCTTCGCTGCGCTTTTTGGCCGCACCAATAAAAATCTCGAGTTGCTCGCGCGCCTTGGTCTGGCCCACGTACTCGTCAAACAGCTTGGGGCGCAGCGCGCGCTCAATCGCCTCTTCACGCGGCGAGGCGGGCGCGGCGGACATCACGCGCTTGCCAGGCGGCAGCTCGGACATGTCGAAGTCGTCGGTCTGAACGCTCATGGCTATTTCGCCAGCGCCTTGAGCGCCAATTTGATGCCGTCGCTCACACCGATATCCTGGGGCAAGGCTTTCAACGC
>DASUIO010000101.1:0-2652 GCA_036279755.1 Polaromonas sp.
AGGTCTTCCACCACGCAGCGGGTCACCAGTGGCGGCTCCGAGCCGAGATGGAAGGCGAGCTTGCGCTCGCGCAGCGCCACGTCGCTGGCCGTGACGCGGTCAAAACGCCGCAGGTGTTCGGTCCATGACTCATCAATGATCTGCTCAATGAAGCGTCCGGGCCGGTTGACGTCGCGCAGCAATTCCCACTCCCGCGCGCCCTGGCGCAAGCGGCTGCGGCGGCTTTCCTGCATCACCGCGCGGAAGTCGTCGCTCCGTGCCGGGTCGATCAGGTATTCAATCGTGACCACCACCTGGCCCACGCCCGGCGGGGCGTCGGTCACCGGCGCCTTGAATTGGCGCGACGGTGTCAGGTCTTCCTCGATGTTGCGGTCTGTCACCAGCCGCTGGGCCAGCAGCATGGCAACGGCGCCGCTCAGGGCCGCCATCAGCAAGCCGGTCGGGATGCTGGTGAGCGTGGCTACCTGGCCCCACAGGGCAGCGCCCAGCGCGCTGGCACCCATGATGGCCATCTGGTACATCGACATGCCGCGCGCTCGCACCCAATCAGGCAGCGATAGCTGGGCCGAAACACTGAGCGAATTGGCGCATGAGATCCAGGCCGCGCCATTGAGCAGCATGGCCGGCACGGCGATGTACACATTCGGGGCCAAGGCCATGACGGCAGTCGATGCCGACTGCAGCAGCGTGGCGCGCAGCACCAGCGTATCGCGCGCCATCAGCTGGCGCAGACGCGGCAAAAACATCGCCGCAATGATGGCGCCTGCGCCCATGGAGGCCAGCAGCAGCGTGAAAGTGCCGGCATCGCCACCGTGCAGGCTGCGCGCCACCAGCGGCAGCAGGGCCAGCAGCGCGGTGGAGTGCAGAAAAAACAGCGCCACCCGCAGCAGCACCGCACGCAAGCGGGCCGACTGGCCGACAAACTGCAGCCCCACACGCATGGCGCTGAGCAGGCGCTCACGGCCCAGCGGGCTGGGCACATGGTCGCGCCGCCAGCGCATGATGACAAAGCCGGAAATCACCGACAGCACGGCATTGAGCACAAACACATAGGCCGTTCCCGCGCTGGCGATCAGGGCGCCGGCCACCAGTGGCCCGACGATGCGCGAGGCGTTCATGGCAATACCGTTCAGTGCCAGCGCGGCCGGCAGCTGTATGCGCGCCACCAGTTCGGGCACGATGGCCGAAAACACCGGCCAGCGCATGGCCAGTCCCACGCCATTGGCAAAGGTCAGCGCCAGCAGCAGCGCCGGTGTCATGACGCCCGCGATCACGGCGATGCACAGCAGCGTAGCCACTCCAGCGACCCAGAACTGCGTCATGATGAAGTAACGCCTGCGATCGAGAATGTCTGCCAGTGCGCCGCTGGGCAGCCCCAGCAGAAACACCGGCAGTGTGGAGGCGGACTGCACCAGCGCGACCCAGAGCGGCGTCGTGGTCATCGACGTCATCAGCCAGGCCGCCGCCACATCGTTCATCCACATGCAGATGTTGGCGATCATCCAGGTGCCCCACAACATGCGGAACACCGGGGACGTGAGCGGTCCCCAGGGCGAGAGGGAAGGTGCCGCCTCGGCCTTGGCTATTTCCTCGGGCATTCAGTGATCTTTTTCATGAATTCCCAGGGAGTCGGCTTTCATTCACCCGGAACAGGGCGGGTGAGCCATCCGGCAGTTTTTCAAGCTCCCAGAGCTTGTTGTGAAAAGCCGCCACATTGGGGCGGTGGGCAATGGAAATAATGCTGCCACGCATCGCCTTGACCTGCGCCAGCAGTTTTTCGTGCAGCGTTTTTTCGGCCACTTCGTCCAGCGCGCTGGTCGCTTCGTCGGCAAAAATCCAGGCGGGTTTTTTCAGGAGCACCCGGGCAATCGCCAGGCGTTGCTGCTCGCCCCCCGACAGCTTCTGGCTCCAGGCGTCCTGGTCGTCGAGCCGGCTGGCCAGCTGCGGCAGCAGCGCGTCGGTCAGCGCCTGCTTGAGCGCTTCGTCGCTGTACTGCGCGGCGGGCTGCGGGTAGGCCAGCGCATGACGTAGCGTGCCATCGGGGAAGTAAGGGCGTTGCGGAATGAACATGGCGTTGGCCGGCAGTTGCGTTTGACCTGTTGCAAACGGCCAGATGCCCGCCAGCGCACGGAACAGCGTCGATTTTCCGCTGCCTGAAGGGCCTTTGACGAGCACGCTCTCGCCGGGTCCCGCCTGCAGGGATACGCCGCTTAGCAAGGTCACGCCGGTGGGCAGCGCCAGGCTCAGGCCGCTGACTGCCAGCGTGTCGGCAGCGGCCAGCGGGTGCTCGCTATTTGCTATTAAATTAATAGCTTCTTGCGTTTGTCCGGCTTGGGCCAGGGCCATGATATTGTCCTCAAAACTGGTCAGGCGGTCGGTCGTGGCGCGCCACGCGGCCAGGCTGCTGTAGTTGTCCACCAGCCAGCTCAGCGAGTCCTGCACCCGCCCGAACGCCGAGGATATTTGCATCAGCTCGCCCAGCTGGATGGCACCGCTGAAAAAGCGCGGCGCCGCCACGATAAATGGAAACACCACGGCGGCCTGGCCAAAAAAGTTGGTAAACCACACCAGGTTTTTCTGCTTCTTGATCAGCTTGAGGTAGTTGGCCAGCACGGCGGAAAAGCGGGTGTCGAGCTGCGCGCGCTCCACGGC
>DASUIO010000102.1:0-3848 GCA_036279755.1 Polaromonas sp.
CTTGTGGGGCGGGCGCAAGCAGCTATAGCTTTTATAGCAAATATTGAAGGATTAGCACCATCGCTACAGAATTTCGTGACCGTCGCCACCGCGAAGAACGCAAGCACCGCTTGAACCGTGAAATCATGGCCCCTGAAGTACGTCTGACCGGGCCAGACAACGAGCCTTTGGGCGTTGTCAGTATCACGGAGGCGCTGCGCTTGGCTGGTGAAGCGGACGTAGATCTCGTTGAAATCTCCCCCACGGCAGTGCCGCCGGTGTGCAGACTCATGGACTACGGCAAGTTCAAGTATGCCGAGCAAAAAAAGGCGGCGGAAGCGAAGTCCAAGCAAAAAGTGATTGAGGTCAAGGAAATCAAGTTCCGGCCTGGTACTGACGAAGGCGACTACAACATCAAAATGCGCAATATCAAGCGCTTTTTGGATGATGGTGACAAGTGCAAAATTACCTTGCGCTTTCGCGGCCGTGAAATTACGCACCAGGAACTGGGCTTGGCCCTGCTGGCGCGTATCCGCGATGAGTTGGCCGATTTGATACTGGTCGAGCAGTTTCCCAAGCTTGAGGGCAGGCAGATGGTCATGATGATCGCGCCCGGCCGCAAGAAAGTTGCGACTAAGCCTGCGCCAGAAGCTGCACCGGCACCATCCGCCGCAGCTTGAGGGCTGGGGGCTAGATTTTTTTGAACAAGGTTTGCTGGTTTGATCACCAGCAGGCCATTGAAGGGATGCCTGAAGGCGTTCCTGTGGAGGCTGGCGACAAGCTGGCTTCCCGAAGGTGGCAAGCGTTAAATCTTGCCACGAACAAGTGGCTCGGGGCTGTCAAGTTTGCGGAATGTTCGCAGCGCCTCACGAGCACAAATGAAAAGGAGCATTAATATGCCCAAAATGAAGACCAAGAGCGGCGCTAAAAAGCGTTTCCGCGTTCGTCCAGGTGGCACCGTCAAGCGCGGTCAAGCCTTCAAACGTCACATCCTGACCAAGAAGACCACCAAAAACAAACGTCAACTGCGTGGTACGGTGACTGTTCGTGAGACCGAAATGGGTCGCATGGCACAGATGCTGCCAGGCCGTGGCCTTTAATTAACGACGAACAAGGAGTAATCACATGCCTCGCGTCAAACGTGGTGTAACGGCTCGCGCCCGCCACAAAAAAATCATAGCCCTTGCAAAAGGTTTCCGCGGTCGCCGCGGTAACGTCTTCCGCATCGCCAAAGAAGCGGTGATGAAGGCTGGGCAATATGCCTACCGTGACCGTCGGACCAAGAAGCGTGTGTTCCGCCAGTTGTGGATCGCCCGTATTAATGCTGCCAGCCGTTCATTTGGCATGACCTACAGCCAGTTTGCCAATGGCCTGAAAAAAGCCGGTATCGAAATTGACCGCAAGGTTTTGTCCGATATGGCCATTCATGACAGCGCCGCTTTCGGCGCCATCGTTGACCAGGTGAAAGCCAAGCTGGCTGCCTGATTTTCAGAGCAAGATGCTATTAAATTAATAGCTGTTTGTGCATGAAAATAAAGGGCTGGAGCTTGAAAAGGCTCTGGCCCTTTTTTGTGGCCGGTTTTTATTGACCTTTCTGTGACGCTGGTGAGATGGCCGTGTGGCCAAAAGTGTCGCTATTGTTTTCCTCCCACACCCGTACCCGTACAAGAGAATTTATGAACGATGCCGATGCCCTCAACGACCTGGTGAGTTCTGCCAAAGCCAGTTTTGTCCAGGCCACGACGCCCGCCGATCTGGAGAACGCCAAAGCGCAGTTTTTGGGTAAATCGGGTCGCGTCACCGAGTTGATGAAGGGTATGGCCGCCTTGAGCGTAGAGGAAAAAAAATCCCGTGGTGCAGCCATCAACCTTGCCAAACAGGCCATCGAAGCCGCGCTGAACGAGCGCCGCCAGGCGCTGGCTAATGCCGAACTTGAAAAACAGCTCAGAGCCGAAGCACTCGACGTGAGCCTGCCCGGGCGCCAGCGCACGCAAGGCGGCCTGCACCCCGTTTCCCTGACGCTGGAGCGGATTGAAGCCATTTTCGGTTCCATGGGTTTTGACGTGGCCGAGGGCCCTGAAATTGAAACCGACTGGTTCAATTTCACGGCGCTCAATACGCCTGAAGACCATCCGGCGCGCTCCATGCACGACACGTTTTATGTCGAAGGCGGCACCGAAGCCGCGCCCAATTTGCTGCGCACCCATACCAGCCCGATGCAGATCCGTTATGCGGTCCAGCATGTCAAAAAGCACCGCGCGCTCATTGACGCCGGTGGCCGGATGCCCGAGATTCGCGTCATCGCACCGGGCCGCACCTATCGTGTGGACAGCGATGCCACCCATTCGCCGATGTTCCATCAGTGCGAAGGCCTGTGGATTGGCGAGAACATGAGTTTCAAGGATTTGAAGTTCGTCTTTACTGATTTTTGCCGCACCTTCTTTGAAAGCGATGACCTGGTGCTGCGCTTTCGTCCCAGCTTTTTTCCGTTCACCGAGCCCAGCGCCGAAATCGATATCCAGTTCCAGACCGGTCCGCTGTCCGGACGCTGGCTCGAAGTGGCAGGTTCGGGCCAAGTGCATCCCAACGTGGTCCGCAACATGGGACTCGACCCCGAAAAATACATCGGCTTTGCCTTCGGCATGGGCCCGGACCGGCTGACCATGCTGCGTTACGGCGTGAACGACCTGCGCTTGTTCTTCGATGGCGATATTCGCTTTCTGTCCCAGTTTCAGTCATAACAAAAATAAAGAAGAACAAGGCCACACTATGCAATTTCCAGAATCCTGGTTGCGCGAATTCTGCAACCCGCCACTGACTACCCAACAACTCGCTGAAACGCTGACCATGGCCGGGCTTGAAGTTGAAGAACTCAAACCCGTGGCGCCGCCTTTCACGAAAATCGTTGTTGGTGAAATCAAGGAAGCAGTTCAGCATCCCAATGCCGATCGCCTGCGCGTGTGCCAGGTTGATGTTGGGCAGGGCAGTCTGCTCAATATCGTTTGCGGTGCGCCCAACGCCCGTGTGGGCATCAAGGTGCCCTGCGCTCTGGTAGGCGCAGAGTTGCCTCCCGGAGAAGACGGCAAGCCCTTCCTGATCAAGGTGGGCAAGCTGCGTGGCGTGGAAAGCCAGGGCATGCTGTGCTCCGCACGTGAGCTCAAGCTCTCCGAAGACCATGGCGGTTTGCTCGAGCTGGCTGCTGATGCGCCGCTGGGCCAGGATATTCGCGAGCATCTGCAGCTGGACGATACGCTGTTTACCCTCAAGCTCACGCCCAATTTGGCGCATTGCCTCAGTGTCTACGGCGTCGCCCGCGAAGTCGCTGCCCTGACGGGTGCACCTTTGACGACGCCAGCGTTTCCGGCTGTGGTTGTGGGCGATGCGGGCAAGCTGCCGGTCAAGATCAGCGCGCCCGACCTGTGCGGCCGTTTCTCGGGTCGCGTGGTGCGCAACGTCAATACCCGAGCCGCTACCCCGTCATGGATGGTGGACCGTCTGGCGCGTTGTGGCCAGCGCAGCGTGACGGCACTGGTGGATATTTCCAACTATGTCATGTTCGAGCTGGGTCGTCCCTCGCATATCTTTGACCTCGACAAAATCCACGGCGGGCTCGACGTTCGCTGGGGCAAGCCCGGCGAGACGCTCAAGCTTCTCAACGGCAGCACAGTCACGGTTGACGAGAAGGTGGGCGTGATTGCTGACGAGTGCCAAGTCGAATCGCTCGCAGGCATCATGGGTGGCGACGCCACGGCGGTGTCTGATGACACGAAAAACGTTTATGTTGAAGCCGCGTTCTGGTGGCCCAAGGCCATCGCCGGCCGTTCACGCCGCTACAACTTCTCAACCGATGCGGGCCACCGCTTTGAGCG
>DASUIO010000103.1:0-4217 GCA_036279755.1 Polaromonas sp.
TCGGCGCGGTGAATACGGACCGAACCGCCACCCAGCTCCCAGCCATTGAGCACCATGTCGTAGGCCTTGGCAATGCAGCGTCCAGGATCGGTATCCATCCAGTCTTCATGGCCGTCTTTGGGCGCCGTGAATGGATGGTGCACCGCACTCCAGCGCTGACCCGCTTCGTCAAACTCGAACATCGGGAAATCGACCACCCACAGCGGCTTCCATCCCGGGGTGAACAAGCCGGTCCTTTTCCCGAACTCGCTGTGGCCGACCTTGACGCGCAGCGCCCCGATGCTGTCGTTGACCACCTTGGCCTTGTCGGCGCCAAAGAAAATCACGTCACCGTTATGCGCTGCCGTGCGCTTGAGAATTTCGGCAATCGCCGCATCGTGAATATTCTTGACGATGGGACTCTGCAGCCCTTCCCGGCCCTTGCTGACATCGTTGACCTTGATCCAGGCCAAACCTTTGGCACCGTAGATCTTGACGAACTCGGTATAGCCATCAATTTCGCTGCGGCTCATTTCAGCGCCACCTGGTACGCACAGGGCCACCACGCGGCCCCCGGGCGTCGTAGCCGGGGCGCTGAACACCTTGAAATCGACATCCACCATGACATCAGTCAGCTCGGTGAATGCCATGTTCACGCGCAGGTCGGGCTTGTCGGAGCCGTAACGGTGCATGGCATCGGCATAGGTCACAACCGGGAATTCGCCCAAGTCGGCGTTCAGCACGGTCTTGAAAATGTTGCTGATCATGCCCTGGAACAGGTCGCGAATCTCCTGCTCGCCCATGAAGGAGGTCTCGATATCGATCTGCGTGAATTCAGGCTGGCGGTCGGCACGCAGGTCTTCGTCGCGGAAACACTTGGTAATCTGGTAGTAGCGGTCAAAGCCCGCCACCATCAGCAACTGCTTGAACAGCTGCGGGCTCTGCGGCAGCGCGAAAAAATGTCCGGCATTGACGCGGCTGGGAACGAGGTAATCGCGCGCGCCTTCGGGCGTGCTTTTGGTCAGCATCGGGGTTTCAATGTCGATGAAACCGTTGGCATCGAGAAACTTGCGCGTTTCCATGGCCACGCGGTAACGCAGCATCAGGTTGTTCTGCATGTAGGGGCGGCGCAGATCCAGCACCCGGTGTGTCAGGCGTGTCGTCTCCGACAGGTTGTCATCATCGAGCTGAAACGGCGGCGTGACGCTGGGGTTGAGCACGATCAGTTCATGGCACAGCACCTCGACCTTGCCGCTTTTCAGGCTGTCGTTGCTCGTGCCTTCAGGTCGGGCACGCACCACGCCTTTGACTTGAACACAGAACTCGTTGCGCACGCCTTCGGCGGTTGTGAACATGTCGGCTCGGTCAGGGTCGCACACCACCTGCACGTACCCCTCGCGGTCGCGCAGGTCGATGAAAATCACGCCGCCATGGTCACGCCGGCGGTTGACCCAGCCGCACAGGCTGACGCTTTGGCCCATGAGGCTCTCGGTCACCAGACCGCAATAATTTGAACGCATTTGGGAAACGATAGGGGAAGCGATTGCCATAAAAATACTCGAACTTTCAGCGCCATAGCGCAGTTGCGCCGTTTAAAGGGGGGGATTGAGCGGTCGAACCACAGGCTTTGCGGGAACAACAACGCCCATGGAAATCACATAGGTCAGGGCCTGGTCGACACTCATTTTCAGTTCAATGCAGTCTGATTTTTTAAGCATCACGAAGTAGCCACCCGTTGGGTTGGGCGTTGTCGGAACGTAGACACTCAGGTAATCGCCCGGCAAATGGTTAACCACATCACCGCCGGGCACGCCCGTCAGGAAACCGATCGTCCAGACGCCCTCGCGCGGCCACTGCACCAGCAACGCTTTGCGAAAGGCGTTGCCGCTTTCTGAAAACAGCGTGTCGGACACTTGCTTCACGCTGGAATAAATGGACCGCACAATGGGGATGCGGTGCAGCAAGGAATTACCCATGACGACCAGCTTTTTGCCAAAGAAGTTGCTGGCGATAGCCCCCATCAGCAACACAATCGCCAGCGCCAGCAGCACACCGAAACCGGGAATGTGAAAACCCAGCAGTTTGTCAGGATGCCAGGCCGCCGGAAGAATCAACAGCGTCTTGTCCAGCACGCCAACAATCCAGTCGAGCACCGACAAGGTGATGGCCAGTGGCACCAGCACCAGCAATCCCGCCAAAAGCCATCGACGAATGGAGCTCATCAGGCAGCTTTGGAGGCAGAGTCGCTCGGCGCGCTCTTGCTGGCTGGCGCTGCAGACGATGCCGCTGGCGCAGGAGTAGAGGCAGCCGGTGCGCTGGCCGGGGTGGCTGCTGCACCGGTCTCAGCGGTTTTCCTGTCTGCGACAACTGGAGCCGCGACTTCGGTGTCGGCAGATTTCGATGTCTGCGCCTCGTTGTCGCCGCCGCGGAAATCCGTCACATACCAGCCAGAGCCCTTGAGCTGAAAGCTGGCTGCCGTGAGCTGTTTTTTAAAGCTGGGTACCCCACATTGCGGACAATCGGTCAAGGGGGCATCCGAGAGTTTTTGCAAAACGTCCTTGGCATACCCACAGGACTCGCATTTATAGGCGTAGATTGGCATGGTGCTAAAGCTTCTGTCTTGGAAATTTCGCCTGAAAAAGGCTGGCGGATGCAAAGCCGTAAATTATAGGCGTTGCCACCCGTCTCAAGGCAAATGCCCGGGAATCACCGCTGAACGCCTGCCGACTCAGCCAGGGCGGGCTTCAGAAAACGCGGACCCGGAGCACAAACTGCATCACGATCAGCCCCAGAATAAAGCCCAACCCGCCAAAAATCAGGCTTTGCAGCAGGGTGTTGGTGCGTTTTTGCTCGGCCAGCAGTTCTTGCAGCTCCTGGCGGTTGATTCCCTGCGGCGCTTTCAGGTACTGCGACAGCAAACGCGGCAAAGCGGGCAGCAGCTTGGCGTAAGTGGGCGCTTCAGCCTTGAGCTCGGCCAGTAGTTTTTCAGGGCCGATCTGCTCCAGCATCCATTTTTCAAGGAAAGGCTTGGCGGTGCTCCAGAGATCCAGGTCAGGATCAAGCTGGCGCCCCAAACCTTCAATGTTGAGCAGGGTTTTTTGCAGTAGCACCAGCTGCGGCTGGATTTCCACATGAAAACGGCGCGAGGTCTGGAATAGCCGCATCAGCACCATCCCGAGCGAAAGCTCCTTCAGGGGACGGTCAAAATAGGGTTCACAGCAGGCGCGAATGGCCGCCTCCAGCTCATCCACGCGGGTGATAGCAGGCACCCAGCCTGACTCGATATGCAGCTCGGCAACGCGTTTGTAGTCGCGCTGGAAAAAAGCACTGAAGTTTTGCGCCAGATACTCTTTGTCCACCTCGGTGAGGGTGCCCACAATCCCGAAATCGAGCGAAATATAGCGGCCGAAGGTCTCCGGCGCCAGACTGACCTGGATATTGCCCGGATGCATGTCGGCATGGAAAAACCCGTCACGGAACACCTGCGTGAAGAAAATGGTGACCCCGTCGCGTGCCAGTTTCTTCATGTCCACACCCGCATCGCGCAAGCGCTGGGTCTGACTGATGGGTACGCCTTTCATGCGCTGCATCACCATGACATCGGGCATGCAGTAGTCCCAGAACATTTCCGGAACCATCACGAGATTCAGGCTTTGCATGTTGCGGCGCAGTTGCGCGGCATTGGACGCCTCGCGCACCAAATCCAGCTCGTCATGAAGGTATTTGTCAAACTCGGCCACCACTTCGCGCGGCCTGAGGCGCTTGCCATCGGCCGATGCACTTTCCAGCCAGCCGGCCATCATGTGCATCAGCGCCAGATCTTTTTCAATCGCAGGCCGCATGTTGGGCCGCAACACCTTGACAGCCACCTCACGGCCACCGGGTAGCGTGGCAAAGTGAACCTGAGCAATCGAGGCACTGGCAATGGGGGTTTGCTCAAACGTCTCAAAGATGCAGTCCAGGGGCCTGCCAAATGCCTTTTCAATAATGGCCACCGCCACGGCGGACGCAAAAGGCGGCACGCGGTCTTGCAGGTGTGCCAGTTCGTCGGCGATATCGGTCGGCAGCAAGTCGCGGCGGGTGGACATCACCTGACCGAACTTGACGAAAATCGGTCCCAGCCTTTCAAGCGCTTCACGAAGACGCACGCCACGAGGCGCTTTCAGATTGCGTCCTAGCGAAACGACACGCGTCAGCAAGCGGATCCAGGGCTTTTCAAAGCTTGAAAGAACCAGTTC
>DASUIO010000104.1:0-2817 GCA_036279755.1 Polaromonas sp.
GGTGCGCGTGAAAACCAGCACCTGGCTCCAGTTTTGCTCGTTGATGATGTGGGTGAGCAGCGCTTTCTTTTTGCCGCGGCCTACGGGGTGAATGGTCTGCGTGATGCTCTGCACCGTGGTGTTGCGCGGCGTCACCTGGATGGACACCGGATTGCGCAGCAGGCCGTTGGTCAGTTCGCGGATTTCATCGCTGAAGGTGGCGCTGAACAGCAGCGTCTGCTTCTGCTTGGGCACCAGGGCCAGCACTTTCTTGATGTCGTGGATGAAGCCCATGTCCAGCATGCGGTCGGCTTCGTCGAGCACCAGAATCTGCACCTGGCTCAGGTCCAGCGTGCCTTGGCCCGCATGGTCGAGCAGGCGGCCGGGGGTGGCCACCAGAATGTCCACGCCGCGGCGCAGTTTTTCGATTTGCGCGCCCATGCCGACACCGCCAAACATCACCATTGAGGTGAGGTCCAGGTATTTGCCGTAAGTGCGGACGCTTTCTTCAACCTGGGCGGCCAGCTCGCGGGTGGGCGTCATGATGAGTGCGCGCACGGCATTGACGCCGCGCCGGTTGGTCAGCCGGGGCTCGGTGCTCAGGCGCTGCAGCATGGGCAGCGTAAACGCTGCCGTCTTGCCGGTGCCGGTCTGGGCGCCGCCCAGCAGGTCGCTCCCTGCGAGCACGGCGGGAATGGCCTGTGCCTGGATGGGCGTAGGTGTGTCATAGCCTTGCTCAAGCACGGCTTTAAGAATGGCCGGGGCCAAATTCAATTCTTCAAATGTCATGGTGTTGCACCCAGGGGGCGCTATAGATCGGCCTGTTGGGGCGCTTTTTTGAAAAGCTTCCCGCCAGTCAAAGGCAGATGGGGTCAGAAAGTCGGGCCAAATATTTTGCTATTTACACCGTAAGTAATTACTGAGAGTAATCCCCGAGATGTGCCCAAATGTTGGAGGCAACTGGAGCCAACAACCCGTGTATTGTCGCACGGAACGATAATCAGCGTATTCACGCCAAAAACGCGCCTTGATTTGAGGCGGCGGCCCCCAAGGTATGGCGTGTGGTTTTCGTCTGCAAAGAAACCTGCAAAAAGCCTGTAAGAATCATGTGTACAGGCGGCCTGCCGTCCGTTTCTGTTGCGTTGTTTTCCCTTTTTACCAAAGTAATTAATCCTGATGGCTCAGTACGTATTCACCATGAACCGGGTCGGCAAAATCGTGCCGCCCAAACGACAGATTCTCAAAGACGTTTCCTTAAGTTTTTTCCCGGGCGCCAAGATTGGCGTGCTGGGCGTGAACGGCTCGGGCAAATCCACCCTGCTGAAGATCATGGCCGGGCTGGACACCGAGATCGAGGGCGAAGCCACGCCCATGCCAGGTCTGAACATTGGCTACCTGCCGCAGGAACCCAAGCTCAACCCCGAGCACACCGTGCGCGAGAGCATTGAAGAAGGCATGGGGGCGGTATTTGCCGCCAAGGCCCAGCTGGAAGCGGTGTACACCGCCTACGGCGAGCCCGATGCCGACTTCGATGCGCTGGCCACCGAGCAGGCCCGCCTGGAAGCCATCATCGCCACCGCCGGTACCGACTCCGAGCATCAGCTTGAGATTGCGGCCGATGCGCTGCGCCTGCCGCCCTGGGATGCCAAGGTTGCGGTGCTCTCGGGCGGTGAAAAGCGCCGCGTCGCGCTGTGCCGCTTGCTGCTGGCCAAGCCCGACATGCTGCTGCTCGACGAGCCCACCAACCACCTGGACGCCGAATCGGTCGACTGGCTGGAGCAGTTCCTGCAGCGTTACCCGGGCACCGTGGTGGCCATCACCCATGACCGCTACTTTCTTGACAACGCGGCCGAGTGGATTCTGGAGCTCGACCGTGGCTCCGGCATTCCGTACAAGGGCAACTACAGCGACTGGCTGCAACAAAAGCAAGAGCGCCTGACGCTTGAGCATAAGGGTGAAGAAGCGCGCGCCAAGGCCCTGAAGAAAGAGCTGGAGTGGGTCCGCCAGAACCCCAAAGCGCGCCAGGCCAAGAGCAAATCGCGCATTGCGCGGTTCGAGGAACTGTCCGATTTTGAATACCAGAAGCGTGTTGAAACCAACGAGATTTTCATCCCGGTGGCCGAGCGCCTGGGCAACCAGGTGATTGACTTCAAGAACGTGAGCAAATCGTTTGGCGACCGTCTGCTGATTGACAACCTGAGCTTCAGCATTCCAGCCGGCGCCATCGTCGGCATCATCGGCCCCAACGGTGCCGGTAAGTCGACGCTGTTCAAGATGATTGCTGGCAAGGAGAAGCCCGACAGTGGTGAAGTGGTGATTGGCTCCACCGTCAAGATGGCGTTTGTGGACCAGAACCGCGACGAACTGGCGAATGAAAAAACCGTCTGGGAAGACATCTCTGGCGGTCTTGACATTCTCAACGTTGGCAAGTTCCAGATGCCTAGCCGGGCCTATGCCGGGCGCTTCAACTTCAATGGCGGCGACCAGCAAAAACGTGTCGGCACGCTGTCGGGCGGTGAGCGCGGACGCCTGCACCTGGCCAAGACGCTGATTGCTGGCGGCAATGTGTTGATGCTTGACGAGCCAACCAACGACCTCGACGTGGAAACCTTGCGCGCACTGGAAGACGCACTGCTCGAATTCGCCGGCTCGGTGCTGGTGATCAGCCATGACCGCTGGTTCCTTGACCGTATCGCCACGCACATTCTTGCTGCCGAAGGCGACAGCCAGTGGACCTTTTTTGACGGCAATTATCAGGAATATGAAGCCGACAAGAAGCGGCGTCTGGGTGAAGAAGGCGCCAAGCCCAAGCGCATGCGCTTCAAGGCCCTGCATTAA
>DASUIO010000105.1:0-2803 GCA_036279755.1 Polaromonas sp.
GATGCACGATGATCGGATCGGCGGGCTTGTCCTTGGCTTTCACACCCGTCAGCGAACGCATCTGGATACGGTCTTTGGCATAAGCCAGCGCGTTCTGGTAAGCCACCTCGGTCAGGCCAAGCGACTGGTTGCCGACGCCCAGGCGCGCGGCGTTCATCATCACGAACATGGCGGCCAGGCCCTTGTGGGGCGCGCCCACCAGGGTGCCGACAGCGCCCTCGAGCACCATCTGGCAGGTGGCGTTGCCATGGATGCCCATTTTGTGCTCAAGGCCACCACAGTAAATGCCATTGCGCGGGCCCAGCGAGCCGTCTGTGTTGATGTTGAATTTCGGCACGGCGAACAGGCTGATGCCCTTGCTGCCTTGCGGTGCATCGGGCAAGCGCGCCAGCACCAGGTGCACGATGTTTTCAGCCATGTCATGTTCACCGGCGCTGATGAAAATCTTGTTGCCGGTGAGCTTGTAGGTGCCATCAACTTGGGGTTCGGCCTTGGTTCGTAGCAGCCCCAGGTCGGTGCCGCAGTGGGCCTCGGTCAGGCACATGGTGCCGGTCCATTCGCCGCTGGTGAGCTTGGGCAGGTAGAGCTTTTTCTGCTCTTCGGTGCCATGGGCATGCAGCGCTTCATAGGCGCCGTGCGACAGGCCCGGGTACATGGTCCAGGACTGATTGGCCGAGTTCATCATCTCGTAAAAACACTGGTTCACCACGAAGGGCAAGCCCTGGCCACCGTAGTCGGGGTCGCAACTCAGCGCGGCCCAGCCGCCTGCAACATACTGCGCATAGGCTTCCTTGAAACCCCTGGGCGGGCTCACTTCATGGGTGGTCTTGTCGAGCGTGCAACCTTCTTCGTCTCCGCTGATATTGAGCGGAAAGGTCACTTCAACGGCAAATTTCCCGCCTTCTTCAAGCACCGCATTAATCGTGTCGGCGTCAATGTCGGCATGCGGCGGCAAGACCTTCAACTCGTCGGTGACTTTGAACACTTCGTGCATGACGAATTGCATATCGCGCAGCGGCGGGGTATAGGTGGGCATGGTTACTCCTTGGAGGGGGAAGAAAGGGTGGACGGGGTAGCGGAGGGTAAAGTAGCGGAAAGGGCTCTACCCGAACTGCCGTAGCACGCCAGGATGTTGGAAAAACCCGTATTGGCCCGGTCCAGCGAACCGGGGTTTTTCAAAAAACGGGCTTCGTAATGCAGCGCAAGAATGAGCGCATGAATCTCGAAGGCCATCTGCCGCTCGTCGGCGTCAGCCCGCAAATGGCCAGCTTCCTTGGCCTGCACCACCGCGCGGTACAAGGCGGCCAGCCAGGTCTGTACGGAGTCGGCCAGCGCATCACGCACCGGCCCGGGCCGGTCGTCAAATTCAACGGCACCGCTGATGAAGAGGCAACCCGAATCGATTTCAACCGAGGTTCGGTTCATCCAGTTGCGAAACAGCGCACGCAGTCGCGGCAATCCCCGCGCCTGTTGCAGGGCCGGGGAAAACACCTCTTCCTCGAAGCGGGCGTGGTATTCGCGGATCACCGAAATCTGCAGCTCTTCGCGCGAACCAAAGTGGGCAAAGACGCCCGACTTGCTCATGTGCATGACTTCGGCCAGCGCACCGATGCTCAGGCCTTCGAGGCCAATCTGCGTGGCCAGGCCCAAAGCCGCGTCCACAATGGCCACCTTGGTCTGTTGGCCTTTGTGCTGGCTTTTTGGCACCGCTACGTTCATGGACGAGCTGCGAGCGGTTTTGACTGGGAGTTCACTATCGGACATGGCATTGAGACAAAATAAAACGAACGATCGTGCTATTTTGCAGCAATTTGATAGTCACCGTCAAAAAAATGATTGTTCAACAACCATTTATAGAGAACAACGTCTAACCTTTATGCGCGTAAACCCTTGCATGCACCGCCAGCGCAATGCCAGCTTTCAAAACGGGGGGTCGTCTTTTTACCCATTGAACCTGGAAACGGCAGTTGGAGACCGGTAGTCGAATAAAAATTGGCGCAGGAAGCTACTAATTCCATAGCGCACCCCACCTCGACCCGGGCAGGTTCAAGCCAGAATTGTGGCCAGACTGGCTTCCAGGTACTCGGACGGCAGGCGTTTGAAACCCGAGCGGGCAAAGCGCTGCAATCGGCCCACCATGAACGCCACGATGACTGAAGCACGCACCTGCGCGTCCACTGTAGGGGTGGCCGCACCGCTGGCGGCCGCGGCATCACGCAGGCTTTGCTTCAGGCTGGACTCCAGCTTGTCGAAGAAAAGGTTCATGCGTTCTTGCAGCCGCTCGTTTTCAAACACCAGCGCATCGCCCACCATCACGCGCGCCATGCCAGGGTTTTTTTCGGCGAACTGAAGCACCATGACCACCAGCTTTCGGATCCGCGCGGCGGGCTCGGTCTCGCGCTCGGTGATCTGGTTGACCAGCGTGAAAACGCTTTGCTCGATGAACTCGAGCAGTCCTTCAAACATCTGCGCCTTGCTGGCGAAATGGCGGTAAAGCGCCGCTTCGCTCACGCCAAGTTTGGCCGCCAGTGCCGAGGTGGTGATGCGTTCGGCGCCCGGCTGCTCCAGCATGGCCGCCAGCGCCTGCAAGATCTGAACCCGGCGCTCACCCGGTTTCGGGCGCTTGCGCGCTGCCGCCTCGGCAGCAGAGGGCGCGGCCTGCAGGATCAGTTCGGGTTCAGACGCGAAGTCGGACATAGGCGCGGCATCAAGAGTGAGGAAGAATGTTTCAAAAAACCGGGATTCGTTGCAAATCATTCTCGCACACCCGAATAAAGGCTAGTGGGCACTTTTGTGCGGGTTT
>DASUIO010000106.1:0-3534 GCA_036279755.1 Polaromonas sp.
CCCCGGTACGTTCTGCCACCCGCATCACGGCGCTGCGCGAACGCGGATTGCCAGCAACTTCCTCTGCGCTGGGCTTGATGCGGCCCAGGGCCTTGAGTTCCATGGCTTTGGGTGCCGCAAAGGGAGCACGGCGGTCATACACCTCGCGCGAATGGCCGGCAATGAATTGCTTGACGATGCGGTCTTCGAGTGAATGAAAACTGATCACCACCAGACGGCCTCCCGGTTGGAGTACTTTCAGTGACGCTTCTAGCGCCTGTTGCAGTTCTTCAAGCTCGGCGTTGATGAAAATCCGAAGAGCCTGAAATGTGCGCGTTGCAGGGTCCTTGCCCGGCTCGCGGGTTTTGACCGCGCCAGCCACGACTTCGGCCAGTTCAGCGGTGCTTCGAAGAGGGCCCCGTTCCTGTCGGCGACGATCAATCGCCTTTGCAATCTGCCCAGCAAACCGTTCTTCGCCATAGTCACGAATCACCTCCGCCATGGTTTCTATGGATGCATCGGCCAGCCAGTCGGCCACACTCTGACCGCGCGTGGTGTCCATGCGCATGTCCAGAGGGCCTTCTTGCCGGAAAGAAAAGCCACGCGCCGGATTGTCGATCTGGGGCGAACTCACACCCAGGTCCATCAGCACGCCGGCGGCACTGGCCGCAGGCATCTGGCCCAGATGCATGAAGCCTTCGTGGCGGATTGAGAAGCGGGGATCGACGATGGTTTGCGCCTCCGCAATGGCATCCGGGTCCTTGTCGAAGGCCGTCAGCCGCCCGCGCGCTGAGAGCTGCGACAGCAGCAGGCGGGAATGTCCGCCGCGTCCGAAAGTCGCGTCGATGTAGTGGCCGTCCGGGTTGATATGAAGCGCCTTTATGGCTTCGTTCAACAAGACGGTGCGGTGTTTCCATGTATCTTGCACCGTCTTCTTTCAGAATGAAAAGTCTCTGAAGACATCGGGCATGTCGCCCTTCATCTGCTCGGCCTCTTCGGCGGCGTAAGTCGCGGCGTCCCATAGCTCGAAGTAACTGCCCATGCCCAGCAGCACCGCGTCTTTGCTGATGCCGGCCGCTTTGCGCAGTTCGGGCGAGACCAGCACGCGACCCGTCGCATCCATGTCCACATCCATGGCATTGCCCAGAAAGATGCGCTTCCACCATTGCGCCTGCATCGGCAGCGAAGCGATCCGGTCACGGAATTTTTCCCATTCGTTGCGTGGGAAAATCATCAGGCAACCGTGCGGGTGTTTGGTGATGGTGAGTTGGCTGGACATGCTCGCGCTCAGGACATCGCGATGCCGGGTGGGCACAGAGAGCCGACCCTTGGTATCGAGAGCTAAAGATGACGCACCTTGGAACACCGTTAAAAACCTTATAAAAACACTTTTCACCACTAAATTGCACTTTCTTCCACTTTATCAGGAAGTTTTTAGCAAGCAAGGGGTTTGAAACAAAATTTTTCAATGAAATCAAAGACTTAGAAACTGCTTTGGAAATGAAATTTAAGCTAAAAGTGTTCTAAATTAAGCACTTAGAGTTGGCAATGAAAGTGTTGCTTTAGATAATCAAGGCCACAGGCCACCTTGCTCCAGCATGATTTTGAGTCGGTTGTAAGCTTTCGTCCTGCTGCGGTGGGCGGGAATCTGGGCGCTGAACCCATAAGCAGCCGACACCAGCCGCTATGGAAAATGTAGCTAACACAGTTGCACTTCACTTTTGAGAGAGCCCTCATGGAGTCCCTGCAGCCATCGAGTCAGATGATTTTTTTTGGATGCAGTGCCCAGAGGGGGCGGCCTACCGGGAGGCCATGCCGCATGTCGGGAGGGTCAGATCAGGCACCCAAAGGGCCTGTGGACCTCAGTCGACGCGAACCACAACGTTTGCGTGTTCGGTGATGCCGATCACATTGAAAAAAGCAGCAACCAGGCGATTGACGTCCGAGAACTGCACGGAACGATTTTCTGCCTCGCGGGCCGACACCCAGTTCAACAGCGACCCTGCGGCAGAAAAATCGACACGAATCAGCTTGGCGCAGGAAATCAGCATCATGTTTGCCCCCATGAGCCTGACCTCAAGCTTGTCCAGCACCGCAATCGCATCGCCCTGGACCTGTCCGGACAGTTCCACAGACAGAAAATTGCTCATATGGGAACTCTGGTCGTCAAACTGGGTGTCTCCCTCCATGGGGGAAACACTGGAAATCATGGAGTCACGGTCAACCTCGTCAATAATCGTTTGGCCATCCATCAGGGCGCCTTGTGCATCAATCGATTTGTACTCACAACGTGCGCGGTTCCAAGCCGGAGGGGAAAGCTCGTAGGTTACACAGAAATCAAGTGCTACAAGCTCGAAATCATCGGGCCGATGCGTGACACGCAGCGCTTCCATGCGCAACTCCCAGCCGTTTTGAGCGCTATCGCGCTTGCCTGAAGGTGTGGCATTTTGCAATACCTTTTGCAGTTGCGCATCGCCCATGAAGCGCAACTGAACAGGCTGCTCCGCCCAGCCACTGAACAGCTTGGTCATCGGCTCAATCGCCGCCGCTTCAATGGTTTTGAGATTGCTCCAGTCGAGACGCCACGGCATGGGAGCCCTGGCGAGCGCTGCCTTGAGGGCTGCTACGCTTTGTATCCCCAGTAGCGACGGACAGACCCAGTCGGCAGCGCACCCATTGGTGACTTTGCCCGCCGGTTCAGCGAGCATTTTTACCATGTCAGGCATCGAGAACCACTGCGGCGCAGAGCGGTCGAAGCGCTCGACGAACTGGATTGCCGCAGTTTCGAACTTGTCGTGCTGGGCCGTGGCGCGGTACAAATCAAACAGCGTCAGCCAGGTTTCCAGGTGTTCTGCACCGGCACCGCCAAGTCGCAAGATTTCAAGCAGGCTCGCTTCGGCGCCCGCATCATCGCCATTGGCAAAGCGGATGGCGGTCTCTTCAAGTTCCGCATGATGCGTCATGCCTTCTTCCACGTCCACCGCCGAGGCCTTGGAAGGCGAGAAACCCGACGCACTGCTGTCATAAACACCCGACAAGCGAGCCCTCGCAGGGGCTTGGACTGGCGAACTGGCTGACTTGGAGGCAGCCGGCCGCCACATGGGCGAGGCGGGGGGGGCGGCTGGCGCAGGCCCCTGCGCCCATGAACCCTGCGCAGCTTTCGAGGTTGCGGACTGCAGGCCCACCGGGGCCGTGGGCCGGTAGGCCAAAGGCAGCGCATTTTCCAGCAGGGGCGCTTGTGTCACGGCAGCCTGACTTCCGGGCAACAAGGGTGCATGAGTCGAATTGGCCGATGTATCGTGGTCCTTGGTTTTCCACCACTGCATGGACATCTGTGCTTCGATCTCGTCGATTTTCTTGAGCGTCGACGCCCGGTCATCGGGCCTGGAGGGCAAGCTGCTCTGAAAGAAGGACGGCCTGTCGCCTGTATCCTGGTTCCCGCCGACGATGGCTTCGCGCTTGCGCATCTTGCGCAGCATGTCGAATTCGCGCTTGCGCACAAAGTCATTCTGCCGCTTGCGCTCAATCATCTCCTTGAGCAGCTGTTTGCTCACC
>DASUIO010000107.1:0-2009 GCA_036279755.1 Polaromonas sp.
GACTGTGAACTTTAGCGTTTTTGGAACTGCGTCTTGCCGAACAGGATGTCGCGCTCCTTGTCCCCGGTGAGGGGTTTGCGCAGGTCTGCCAATACCTTGATGCCGCGCTGCACGGCCGGTCGTGCGCTGATCAGGTCAAACCATTTTTTCAGGTGTGGGTAGTCGGCCCAACTGATACCCTGGTTTTCCCAGCTGCGCAGCCAGGGGAATATGGCTACGTCGGCGAGGGTGTACTGGTTGCAGGCAATGAATTTGCTGGTCGCCAATTGTCTGTCCATCACGCCATAGAGCCGCTTGGCTTCCAAGGTGTAGCGGTTGATGGCGTAGTCGATTTTCTCGGGCGCGTAGATTCGGAAATGGTGGGCTTGCCCGAGCATCGGGCCGACGCCGCCCATCTGGAACATCAGCCACTGCAGCACCTGGAATTTCAGCCGGTCGCTTTTGGGCAGCAGTTTTCCGGTTTTGGCGGCCAGGTAAAGCAGAATGGCGCCCGATTCAAACAGGGAGATAGGCTTGCCGTCGGGGCCATGTGGGTCCACCAGTGCTGGAATCTTGTTGTTGGGGCTAATGGCGAGAAAGTCAGGCTTGAATTGGTCGCCAGCGCCGATGTTGATTGGAAAAACCTCCCAGTCGCGGCCCAGGCGCAGGCCGCATTCCTCCAGCATGATGTGGACCTTGTGGCCGTTGGGCGTGGGCCATGAATAAACCTTGATCATGGGTGTTTTCTTCCGTACGATGATGGTTGTCAAAAATTTATAAGAAAAACGCCTGTAGCCCATATGGGACGGGCACAAGCAGCTATTTGTCTTATAGCATCAGGGGAACGGCTGGCGAACGGCTCAACTGCCGCGCGTCACGGGCATCCTGACCTCATCGGACTTCAGCAGGTGCTTGGCAAGTTCCAGCTTGGCCAGCGAGGCGCGGTGCACTTCGTCCGGTCCGTCGGCCAGGCGCAAGGTGCGCTGGTTGGCGTAGGCGTAGGCCAGCGGAAAGTCGCCCGACACGCCGCCGCCGCCATGGGCTTGAATGGCCCAGTCAATCACCTGGCAGGCCATCCGGGGTGCCACGATCTTGATCATGGCAATTTCGGCCTTGGCGACCTTGTTGCCCACGGTGTCCATCATGTAAGCGGCCTTGAGCGTCAGCAGGCGCGCCTGCTCGATCATGCAGCGGGCTTCGGCAATGTGTTCACGCCAAACCGATTGGGTGGCGATGGGCTTGCCAAACGCAACCCGGCTGTTCAGGCGCTGGCACATCAGTTCCAGCGCGCGCTCGG
Organism: Polaromonas sp.; assembly: GCA_036279755.1. Classification (GTDB taxonomy): domain Bacteria; phylum Pseudomonadota; class Gammaproteobacteria; order Burkholderiales; family Burkholderiaceae_C; genus Polaromonas. Next base: position 1,277 of record DASUIO010000107.1, read on the forward strand.
CAATGCCGATGCTGCGCATGCAGTGGTGAATGCGTCCGGGGCCAAGCCGACCCTGGGCAATTTCAAAGCCGCGGCCTTCGCCCAGCAGCAGGTTGCTGGCGGGCACGCGCACGTTGGTCAGCCGCACCACCATATGGCCATGCGGCGCGTCGTCATAGCCAAAGACCGTGAGCGGCCGAATGACATTGACGCCTGGCGTGTTGGAAGGCACCAGAATCATCGATTGCTGTTCGTGGCGGCCGGCCTCAGGGTTGGTTTTTCCCATCACGATGTAGACCGCGCAGCGCGGATCACCGGCGCCGGACGACCACCACTTGAGCCCGTTGAGCACGTACTCGTCGCCATCGCGTTCGATGCGGCACTGGATGTTGGTGGCATCGGACGAGGCAACTTCCGGTTCGGTCATCAGGAAGGCTGAGCGGATTTCGCCTTTGAGCAGCGGGTCCAGCCACTGGTCCATGTTGGCTTCGGAGCCATAGCGCGCAATGGTTTCCATGTTGCCGGTGTCGGGGGCCGAGCAGTTGAACACCTCGGCCGCGAAGGGCACGCGGCCCATGATTTCGCACAAGGGCGCGTATTCGAGGTTGGACAGGCCTTCGGGTGCCCGTGGCGAGTGTGGCAAAAACAGGTTCCACAGGCCGGCGGCGCGCGCCTTGGGCTTGAGTTCTTCAATGATGGTGGTGGGAATCCAGGCGTTGCCCTTGGCCCGGTTTTCAGCAATTTCACGAAAGAA
>DASUIO010000108.1:0-3820 GCA_036279755.1 Polaromonas sp.
ATCCGCAACGCGCTCGGCACAGGCCTTGGCCTGCTGGGCATCGCGCGCTTCAACCATGACCCGCAACAATGGCTCGGTGCCGCTGGCGCGAATCAGCACACGGCCAGTGTCACCCAGTTCGGCTTCCACGGCTTTGGTAACCGCAGCCAACCTCTCGCTGGCTTTCCAGTCCTGGCCGGGCTTGAGGCGCACATTGATCAGGGTTTGGGGGAACAGCACCACATCGCTGAGTAATTGCGCAAGCGTCCTTTTGCTGCGCACGCAGGCTTGCAACACCTGCAGTGCGCTGACGAGGCCGTCGCCGGTGGTGTGTTTGTCCAGCGCCAGCATGTGGCCCGAACCTTCCCCGCCCAGCAACCAGCCGCGACTTTCGAGTTCTTCGAGCACATAGCGGTCGCCAACCCTGGCGCGCACAAACTCGACACCCTTGGCGTTCAGGGCTACTTCCACAGCCATGTTGGTCATCAGGGTGCCCACGGTACCCGGCACTTTTTCGCCACGCGCCAGCCGCTCGTTGACCATCAGGTACAACACTTCATCACCATTAAAAAGCCGTCCCTCGGCATCCACCATTTGCAGGCGGTCGGCATCCCCGTCCAGCGCGATGCCGTAATCCGCCTTGTTGGCCCTGACCGCGGTGATCAGCGCCTCTGGATGGGTAGCGCCGACCTCGTGATTGATGTTCAGGCCGTCGGGCGAGCAGCCGATGGCAATGACTTCGGCGCCCAGCTCATGAAAGACCATGGGCGCAATGTGATAGGCCGCGCCATGCGCGGCATCGACCACGATCCTCAGGCCCTTGAGCGTCAGGTCATGGGCAAACGTGCTCTTGCAAAACTCTGTGTAGCGCCCCGCCGCATCGTCCAGGCGGCGCGTCTTGCCCAGCGAAGCCGAGTCGGCCCATACCGGCAGCTCGTCGAGTGCAGCCTCCACAGCCAGCTCCCATTCGTCATTGAGCTTGGCGCCCTGGGCGCTGAAAAACTTGATGCCGTTGTCAGCAAAAGGATTGTGGCTCGCACTGATGACCACCCCCAGGCTGGCGCGCTGGGCCCGCGTGAGGTAAGCCACACCCGGTGTAGGCAGGGGGCCGAGCAGCACCACATCCACACCTGCGGAATTGAAGCCGGACTCCAGTGCGCTTTCCAGCATGTAGCCGGAGATGCGGGTGTCCTTGCCGATCAATACCGTGGGGCGGGATTCGGTCCGGTGAAGGACGCGGCCGACGGCATGGGCGAGCCGCAGCACAAAGTCGGGCGTGATGGGCGGCTGGCCCACCGTGCCGCGAATGCCATCGGTGCCAAAGTATTTTCTTGTCATGTTGATTGACCTTGCAAGCCTGTTGTTCTGTTGCATTAAAACGATTTGCACTATTCTAGGAGCCTGCGCTGGGTTGCTCCGTGCGGTGGGCAGCATCCGACCTGCGATCAGCGCAGATATGCAAGGCGCCCAAACCTATCTCGCAGCCGCCCAGACCTTGAGGGCCTGCACGGTCTCGCGCACATCATGCACACGCACCACGCGGGCGCCGCGGTCAACGGCCAGCAAAGCCGCCGCCACGCTGGGCACCATGCGGTCTGCATTGTCCAGCGGAGCGACCCCAGCCAACGGAGTGCTGCTGACAGCCGCCAATGACGATTTGCGCGACCAGGCTGCCAGCAGCGGATAGCCGGCCGCCAAAAACTCCTGCTGGCGGGCCAACAGCGAAAAATTCTGTGCCACGGTTTTTCCAAAGCCGATACCCACGTCGAGCACAATGCGGGCCCTGTCAACGCCTGCGGCTTGCAGACCGTGCGCAGCACGCTCCAGAAACGACAGCACCTGCGGCACCACATCGCCTTCCATGGGGGCCATCTGCATGGTTTGCGGCTCGCGGTGCATGTGCATGAGGCAAACGCCGCAGCTTGAGTGCCCGGCCACTACCTGCGTTGCACCGGGCTGGCGCAGAGCCCAAATGTCGTTGATAACGTCGGCACCCAGATCCAGCACGGCCCGCATGACCTCAGGCTTATAGGTATCCACCGACACCGGCACACCGAGCGTGGCCGCATGGCGAACGACAGGCAGCACACGCGCCAGCTCTTCCTCCAGCGACACGGGCAAAGCCCCAGGGCGGGTGGACTCGCCGCCAATATCCAGCAGGTCGGCGCCCTCCCTGATCAACTGCTCGCAGTGCGCGAATACGCCAGAAAAGCGGCCGCTTTGTGTGAAGTATTTGCCGCCGTCGGAAAATGAGTCGGGCGTGACATTGACAATGCCCATGACACGCGGCTGTGATAAATCGATCTGAAAGCGTGAGGTTTGCCAAATCACGGAATGGCCTTATAAATATTCATCAAGACAAAAAAAGCAGCGTGCAAAGAAAAACCGGGGACTGGCCCCGGTTGTCATGACTTGCAAACTCTTTGCACCCGATCTTCAGGCCACCGTCGGTGCTGGATCAGTGCTCACTGCGGGGGTGCCGCCGCTGGGACCGCTTCCACCACCACCCACGGAAGGGTTACGCGGTGTCCAGTCCTTGGGTGGACGGGGTTCCTTGCCGGCGATGATGTCGTCGAGCTGCTCAACGTCAATGGTTTCCCACTCAAGCAAGGCTTTGGCCATGGCGTGGATCTTGTCCTTGTTATCTTCAATCAGCTTGCGTGCCTGGGCATACTGCTGGTCAATGATGCGGCGCACTTCCATATCGACCTTCTGCATGGTCGACTCGCTCACGTTGTTGGTCTTGGTGACCGAACGGCCCAAAAACACTTCGCCTTCGTTTTCGGCATATACCATGGGGCCCAGGGCCTCGGTCATGCCATAACGCGTGACCATGTCGCGGGCCAACGCCGTGGCACGTTCAAAGTCGTTGCTGGCACCGGTTGTCATCTGGTTCATGAAAACTTCTTCGGCAATACGGCCGCCAAACAGCATGCTGATCTGGCTGAGCATGTATTCACGGTCGTAGCTGTAGCGGTCTTGTGCCGGCAGGCTCATGGTCACACCCAGCGCACGGCCACGCGGAATAATCGTGACCTTATGCACCGGATCGCACTTGGGCAGCATCTTGCCGAGCAAAGCGTGGCCGGACTCATGGTAGGCAGTGTTTCTGCGCTCTTCCTCGGGCATGACCATGCTCTTGCGCTCGGGGCCCATCAGGATTTTGTCCTTGGCTTTTTCAAAGTCCTGCATCTCGACCACACGCGCATTGCGGCGTGCAGCCATGAGTGCGGCTTCATTACAGAGGTTGGCCAAGTCCGCACCCGACATGCCGGGTGTGCCGCGGGCAATCACGCTGGCGTTCACGTCCTGGCCGAGCGGCACCTTGCGCATGTGCACATTCAGAATCTGCTCGCGGCCACGAATGTCGGGCAGCGTGACATACACCTGGCGGTCAAAACGGCCGGGGCGCAGTAAGGCGGCATCCAGAATGTCGGGACGGTTGGTGGCAGCCACCACGATCACGCCGACATTGGTCTCAAATCCGTCCATCTCGACCAGCATCTGGTTCAGTGTCTGTTCACGCTCGTCATTGCCACCGCCCAAGCCAGCGCCACGCTGTCGGCCGACGGCATCGATCTCATCAATAAAGATGATGCAAGGCGCGTTTTTCTTGGCGTTTTCGAACATGTCGCGAACGCGGGCAGCGCCCACGCCAACAAACATTTCAACGAAATCGGAGCCGGAAATCGAGAAAAATGGAACTTTGGCTTCGCCGGCAATGCCTTTGGCGAGCAGGGTTTTACCGGTTCCCGGAGGGCCAACCAGCAGCAAACCGCGCGGAATGCGGCCGCCCAATTTCTGGAATCTCTGCGGATCTTTTAGGAAATCGACGACTTCC
>DASUIO010000109.1:0-12551 GCA_036279755.1 Polaromonas sp.
TCTCCGGTGAGTTCCAGCACCTGCTTGTGATACTTCAGGATCGTGGAGCGGTGACCGACGCTGATTAGCGTTGTGTTGGTTGCCATCAGTTGCCGGTAAAGGCTTGCCTCATTGGCAATATCCAGCGCGCTGGTGGCTTCATCCAGCATGGCGAAGCGGGGGCGGGTCAGCAGCACACGGGCGAAGGCAAGGCGCTGCTGCTCGCCAATGGACAGAACCTTTTCCCAATCCATCTCTTCATCCAGTCCGCCGAATCTTTCGGCCATGTCGGGCAGGTTCACTCTTTCCAGAACTCCCAGGAGTTCTGCATCTGGAATCTGCCTGTCCTTGTGGGGATACAGGAGCTGGCTGCGCAGCGTGCCCGGCATCATGTAGGGCTGCTGTGGCAGGAACAGGATGTCCTCGGGTCGAGGGCGAATGATGGTGCCGCTGCCTGCATACCAGAGGCCGGCGATGGCGCGCAGCAGCGAACTTTTCCCGCTGCCACTTGTCCCGACGATCATCAGCCCTTCTCCCGGCTGGATGGCAATCGAGAGATCCCTGACCAGAATGCGTTCGTGATTGGGCGTCTGCAAGGTGACGCACTCCAGCGCCAGCCGGGTGCCTTCCACCGACTCGATAACGCCTCCGGCGCGCGTCCGGCCTGCCGGCTGACTGTCCAGCACCTTTGAAAAGGTGTCCAGGCGATCGATCCCCGCGGCGAACCGGCTCAGGCTTTCGAAATTGTCCACAATCACTGAAATGGCGCTGAGCACCGCCGCAAAGGCCCCCGCTGCCTGGACGGCGCGGCCGACCTCCAGTTCACCCGACAGCACCCGGGAGGCAATGATGGCGCTGGGCAGGACGATGGTCAGCATGCTGTAGGCGTACTGGAACAGGTTCAGAAAGAACTGGCTCCTGATGAGCTTGTTGAAGTTGTCGAATGCCCCGGTAAAACGGCGTTTGACCTGCTGCAGCTCCTGCGTTTCCCCACGGTAGAAGGCAATGGACTCGGCGTTCTCGCGGACCCGGACCAGGCTGAAGCGGAAATCCGCCTCACGCCGGAGTTGGCGGAAGTTCAGGCCGATCAGTGCCTTGCCATAGACATACACCGTGATCAGCGACCCGGCGATCGCGTAGAACACCAGAAAATAGACCAGATCCCTGGAAATGGACCAGAGTACGCTGCTGAAGGCGACCAGCTGCAAAATCGACCCGATCAGTATCAGCAGGAAGTAGAGTGACCGCCCTGTGAAGGTGTTGATGTCCTCGGCGATGCGCTGGTCGGGGTTGTCGATGGCGGCATTGGCATTCAGTTCATAGAAATTCCGGTCTCTGAAATAGCTGTCGAGGAAACGGTTCGTCAGCCAGCGACGCCAATGGTTGCCGAGCTTGTCCCGCACGTAGTAGTAAAGGGCGTAGATCGGCACGGCCCCGATGAGCAGGCCCAGGCACAACCAGATGGCATTCCAGAAACGCTCGCCGTTGCGTGCTGCCAGGGCCGAGGTGAATTCCCCCGTCTGCTCGTTGAACAGTACCGCGAATCCCGTCTCCCCTAACAACAACAGGACCAGCAGGACGAGCAGGCCCCAGGCTTTCCATTTCTCTTCCATGCGCCAGTAAGGCGCCGCGATGTCCCAGAATCGCTGCCACAGTTGACGGCTGACTGTCTTCATGGTCGTCTTGTAGTCTCAAAATGCTGCGGGTTCGGCTCCGGGTCGGAATGGTTGCTTCCTCGGGAAAGCGAAAAGCTCTTAAATGACAGTAGAAGCCGTACAGGTTTGTACTTTACGCCTTGGGGGCGTGCACTGACGCCGAATTGAACATTCAACATGGAAGGCGCCGACTATTGGCTAAAACTTTCATCTCCGTTTTATTTGAGGATCCCCAGCAAATTTGAAAAGCTGTCGGTCCAGGGGCTAAAGTTGGGGCGGGGGACCAGCCGTTCGCCACCGCGCAGGCCGGCAGGAAGGTTGGACGCGCGCTCTGGAGACATCAACAGCACCCAGACCGAGTGGCGGCAATAGGCGTCGTTGTGGCCCGGATCCAGTTCATAAAGCAGCGCCGTCTTGCCAAAGTTCTGCGCTGCCGCTGCCATCACTGGACGCAGGTCCAGATAGCGGTTGGTGATATGGACCGCGAGCAAACCTTCAGGCTTCAAGTGGCCCAGGTAGGTTTTCATCGCCTCCAGGGTCAGCAGATGCGTCGGGATTGAATCACCAGAAAATGCATCCATGGCCAGCAGGTCGAACTGTTGCGGAGTCTCGCGTTCCAGCATCAGTCGCCCATCACCCAAGACGGGGACGATGTTCGCAGGGGTATCCGCCAAGTAGGTGAATTCACTACGCGCGAGATCGAGCACCTGCTCGTTGATCTCGTAGATGCGCATTTCATCGCCCGCACGGCCGTAGACCGCCAATGTGCCTGTCCCAAGCCCCACCACACCGAGCTTGAGCGGCTGCGTCAGCGCCAGACTTCGGATCGCACGGCCGATGCCTGACTTCTCGCAGTAGTAGGCCGTGGGTTGGTTTCGGTGAGGGGCGTCCAGAAACTGTTCGCCATGTTTGATACGGCCATGGATCATGGACCGCAGCGGTCCCAACGCTGGATCGGTGCTGTCCTCGACGCGCAGCTGGCTGTAAAAGTTGCGAACGACCCGTCGATAACCCTGCACATAGTCCAGCGAGATGTCGGCGAGCCGCCAGCCGTAACCAAGCAGGGCCAGCAGCAGCACGCCACGCCAGACCGGACGCAGCTCGCGCCAGAGCACGGTCACCACCAGCGCCGCGCACAGAAACAAACCGAGCGGCAACTCGAAGTAGGCGGTGAAAACCGCCGGCGCCACCAGACCGACCAGCATGCCGCCGAGCGCACCGCCGACCGAGAGCATCAGATAGAACAGGGTCAGATGCCGCAGCGGCGGCTTGCGCCGAACCAGTTCACCATGGCAGACCATACAGAAGATGAACAGCGAGGCGCTGAGAAGACCGACCAGGACCAGGACATCCGCGCCGCTGTCGAGCACCCTGTCCAGCGCCAGAAATGCCAGCGGCAGAGCGGCCAGAAACACCGGCCGCACGTAGTAGCGCGGGGCATCGAAGCAGAGGATGAAGCTCAACAGGTAGATGCTCAGCGGAAGCACCCAAAGGAAGGGCACTGGTGCCACGTCCTGCGTCAGGTGGCGCGTCATGGCCAGCAGCAAAATCGATGCCGTGGCCGACAGGCCGACCCAGAGCAGGCATTCCCGCCACCCCGGATGCGGCGCCGCTGCCAGCTCTACCGGATCATCCGCAGCGGGCCGTGCCATGCGGCGCCATGCGAAAACCGCCGTGGCCAGGCAGGCCACGACAAAAGCGCCGTAGCCGGCCGACCAAAGTTGGGCCTGCGTCCCAACAGCCAGAAAGGGCTCCACCAAAACCGGGTAAGACAGCAGGGCCAACATGGAGGCCAGATTCGACAGTGCGTACAGCCGGTACGTCCGCGCACTGGCGAAAGAAGCGGAAAACGATCGCGCGTACCAAGCCTGCATCAGCGGCCCGGTGGTTGACAGCAGCAGGTAAGGTGCTCCCACTGTCGTCGCGAGCACGGCCAACACACTCCAACCCGGGTGGGCCAGCGCCACACCTTTCCAGGCCGGGTCGGCCGCTACGGGAAGGGTGAGCAGACTCAGTAGCAACAAGCCACCATGCACCAGCGCCTGCCGTTGCGCCGGCAGCTTCTCGTGCAGCCAGTGCACATAGGCGTAACCCAGCAGCAACTCTGCCTGGAAGAACACCATGCAGGAGCTCCAGACCGAAGACGATCCGCCAAACCAGGGAAGGATCATCTTGGCAACGATGGGCTGGATCTGAAACAGCAGAAATGCCGACAGGAAGATGGTGGCGGCAAATATCGGCATGCAATAACAAAAATGATAAAGCTGATCGTGGTTTAAACGCAGTATCACTGCATCTTGCAATTGCAGTCAATTGCCGATTTCGTGCGCCAGGCCCATGACAAAGGCCAGAGAATCGATACGGGTTGGATCTGGGCCGCTGCCGATTCAATGGACTGCCTCTGAGGCTCGCGCAAAACGAATAGCTTTTACGGCCCAGGTATTCCAGATCGACCACCAGCGCGTTCCCCCATAGGACTGACCCTTTGGCTGGATTAGACTGGCTTGGATCTGGAAGCCGTCACTCGAAAAACATAGAGGGCCGAATCCGGCAGGTCAGTCAATTACTCCCACGGTCTGCTCCCGCTTCATTGGTATGATAAGTGCGTCCATCTTCACAAAATGGCCAATCGCTCGGGCTGAAACTGTTTTATTGGTGAATAATATTCAAGCCGTCTAATTAAAAGACGCAATTCCCGACGAAAGCAACTTCATGACCTGGTCCATCATCGCGCGCGATTTTTCCGGTGCGTTCGGCATCGCTGTTGCGAGTAAATTCTTTGCGGTGGGCGCCTTGTGCCCGCATGCACGCAGCGGGGTCGGCGCGCTCGCCACCCAGGCGCTGGTCAACCCGCTGTATGCCGGGCCGGCCCTGACAGATTTGGCAAAAGGCATCGATCCGGCGCTGATCATCGACCGGCTGACCGCCGCCGACGAAGGCCGTGATCATCGCCAGTTGCACCTGATCGACGCCAGCGGCAAGTCCGCTGCCTACACCGGCGCCGCCTGCATCGAGTGGTGCGGCCACACGGCGGGCAACGGATTTTCGGTGGCTGGCAACATGCTGGCCGGTCCGCAGGTGATTGCGGCCACGGCCGAGGCCTACGAAGCGAATTCCGGTTTGCCGTTCGCCGAGCGCCTGATCGTTGCGCTGGCGGCGGGCGAAGCCGTTGGCGGCGACAAGCGCGGCAAGCAGGCCGCCGCGCTGTTGGTCTACACCACCGAAGACTACTGCGCGCTCGACTTGCGGGTTGACGATCATCCGGAACCGATCCGGGAATTGCAGCGGCTCTATCAGAAGAGCCTTGAACGCTATCAGCCGTTCAGTGCCTGTCTGCCATCCCGCAAGCGTCCGGCCGGTATCACCGACCGTGCGCTGATCGAGGCCGAGGTGGAGCGGTTCCAAGCCCGGCGCAGCGGAGTGGCCGCATGACAGCCTTGCTGGAGGTCAGTGGTTTGCGCACGAGCTTCAAGCTGGAAGGCGGCGGCGAATTCGCCGCGGTGGATGGAGTCAGTTTCTCAGTCGAGTCCGGCCGCACGCTGGGCATCGTCGGCGAATCCGGCTGCGGCAAAAGCGTGACATCACTGTCCATCATGGGCTTGCTGCCGAAAGGGCAAGGCCGTATCTCCGCCGGCTCGATCCGCTTCGAAGGCAGCGACCTCGCGACGCTGACGCCGGCTGCGATGCGCGCCTTGCGCGGCAACCGGATGGCGATGATTTTCCAGGAACCGATGACCTCGCTGAATCCCGCCTTCACCATTGGCGACCAATTGATCGAGGGCATCCGCTGTCACCGCGACATCAGCCAGGCAGAAGCCAGAACGCATGCGATCGAGATGCTGCGGCGGGTCCGGATTCCATCGCCCGAGCAGCGCATCGATGAGTATCCGCACAAGCTGTCGGGCGGCATGCGCCAGCGCGTGATGATCGCGATGGCACTGTCGTGCGAGCCAAAACTGCTGATCGCCGATGAACCGACCACCGCACTCGACGTCACGATCCAGGCCCAGGTACTCGACCTGATGCGCACGCTGCGCGAAGAGACCGGCACCGCGATCATTCTGATCACGCATGACCTGGGGGTGATTGCCGAACTGGCCGACGAGGTCGTCGTCATGTATTCCGGCCGGATCGTCGAGCGTGCCAGTGTCGAGCGCCTATTCGCCGATCCGCAGCATCCCTACACCATCGGTTTGCTGGGATCGATACCGAAGTTGCACCTGGAGCAGGACAGGCTCAATGCCATCGAGGGCCAGGTTCCGACCCCGATGACGGTGGTGCAGGGCTGCCGTTTCGCGCCGCGCTGTCCGTTTGCCGTCGACCAATGCCGCCAGGAAGCACCGCCGCTGATCGATCTCGGCGACGGCCACGAAGCCGCCTGCTGGCGCGCGCCTCTGGAAGTCGGCATGGAGCAGGCAGCATGAGCGCGTTGTTGCGGGTTGAAAACCTGGTCAAGCATTTCCCGATCCGGCAGCATTTGTTTGGGCGCCAGACTGCGGTAGTGCATGCGGTCGATGGCTTGAGTTTCGAACTCCGAGCTGGCGAAACCATGGCGCTGGTTGGCGAATCCGGCTGCGGCAAATCCACGGTGGGGCGCCTGGTGCTGCGTTTGCTGGACGCCACCTCTGGCACGGTCTGGTTCGATGGCGAAGATTTGATGTCGCTGGCGCCGGAGCGCATGCGCGCCAGGCGGCGTGAGTTGCAGATGATCTTTCAGGATCCGTATTCCTCGCTCAATCCGCGCATGACGGTGGAGCAGACGCTGGTCGAGCCGCTGGCCCTGCACGGTCTGGCGCGCGGGCGGCATCGCGAGCGGGCCGCGGAGCTGCTGGATCTGGTGGGACTCGCACCGCAATATTTGCAGCGTTATCCGCATGAGTTTTCTGGCGGTCAGCGGCAGCGGATTGGCATTGCGAGGGCGCTGGCGGTGGAGCCCCGATTGATTGTCTGCGACGAGGCGGTATCGGCGCTGGATGTATCGATCCAGGCTCAGGTGATCAACCTGCTGCAGGACTTGCAACGACGGCTGGGGCTGGCGTATGTGTTCATCGCGCACGATCTGGCGGTGGTTAAACATATCGCTTCGCATGTCGCGGTGATGTATCTGGGACAAATTGTCGAGTATGCGGACAAGCGGAGTTTGTTTGCCAGGCCGAGGCATCCTTATACGCAGGCCTTGTTGTCGGCGATCCCGATTCCAGAGCCGGGCCTCAAGCGCGAGCGGATTTTGTTGCAGGGCGATGTGCCCAATCCGATCGACCCTCCATCTGGATGCCGGTTCAGGACCCGATGCCCGTATGCGCGTGAGAAGTGTACGCAGGAGGTGCCAGCCCTGAGGGCGATGGAGGGGCATTCGGTGGCCTGCCATTTTTGGGAAGAGATTGTGGCGCCGGTGGTGGTGGTGGCCGGTGCCTCGGTGAATGAGCGGCTGGCTCGGCTGCAAGAGGCGTTTCACGCGCGGGGTGTTTGATCGTCACTCCCGCTGAAGTGACGACCCTGGCAAGCAGGGGTAACGAGGCGGAAAACACTTTAATCAACGGATAACTGTAAAGGAAAAACGCGATGAATAAAAAATTCCTGCTGGCACTGACTCTGGCAGCCGCCACATTCGTGGCACATTCCCAAACCCTGCGTATCGGACTGGCCGAGGACCCCGACATCCTGGATCCCACCCTGGCGCGCAGCTTTGTGGGACGCATAGTCTTCGCCTCCCTCTGCGACAAACTATTTGACATCGACGAAAAACTGAACATAGTTCCGCAACTGGCGACCTCTTATCAATGGTCAGCCGACAACAAGTCCCTGACAATGAAACTGCGCAGCGGCGTCACCTTCCACGATGGCGAAAAATTCGACGCTGCCGCCGTCAAGTTCAACATTGACCGCCACAAAACCATGCCAGGCTCCAACCGCCGCGGCGAACTGGCGCCCGTGACGACAGTCGACGTCATCGATGACCTGACCGCGAAAATAAACCTCAGCGCCCCCTTTTCGCCACTGCTGTCTGTGCTGGCGGACCGCGCAGGCATGATGGTTTCTCCCAAGGCGGCCCAGGCCAACCCTGCCAACTTCGGCACCAAGCCGGTCTGCTCAGGTCCCTTTCGCTTCGCAGAACGCGTCGCCCAGGACCGCATCGTTCTGGAGCGTTACCAGAACTACTGGAACAAGGCCGACATCCACTTTGACAAGGTGATCTTCCTGCCCATCGTCGATGCCACGGTCAGGCTGGCCAACCTGCGCTCCGGCCAGCTCGATTTCATCGAACGAGTCGCCCCGTCCGACGTGGCCTCGATCAAGGCCGACAAAAAGCTCGCCATTGCGCGCATTACTGAACTCGGGTATCAGGGTATTACCATCAACACCGGTAAAAGCGAGCTCTCACAAAAGAACCCGCTGGGCCGCGACCCCAGAGTGCGTGAAGCATTCGAGCTATCGCTGGACCGCGCCGGCATCGTCCGGGTAGCGATGGATGGCGAAGCCGAACCCGGCAACCAATGGGTGCCACCGAGCAACAGCTTCTATGCCAAAAATGTTCCGATCCCGAAACGCGACATTCCCCGCGCCAAGGCGCTGCTGAAAGAAGCCGGGGTCACCAATCCCACTTTCACCCTGATGACGGCAACCACCTCCGATGCCCAGCGGGTAGCGCAGGTCGTGCAGGCCATGGCCAAGGAGGCCGGTTTCGACGTGAAGATTCAGTCCACCGAATTCGCCACTTCGCTCAACCTCGCCGACAAGGGGCAGTTCGATGCCTACATTTTGGCGTGGAGCGGTCGGGCTGATCCGGACGGCAACCTGTACAGCTTTTATGGATGCAAGCAGCCGCTGAACTACAGTGGCGAATGCAGACCGCAGTGGGACGAGTTGCTCAACCGTTCGCGCAGCACGCTTGACAAGGCCGGCCGCATCAAGGTGTTCGCGACACTGGCTGCCGAAACTGTCAAGGAACGCCCGATCGTCTACCTGTTCCACCGCAACTGGCTGTGGGCCTACAACAAAAAGCTGACCGGTATGCGCGCCATCCCCGATGGACTGGTGCGGGTGCAAGGTCTGAAGATGTAATACGCGGCACCACAAACCGAACCCATGCTCCACTATCTGCTCAAGCGGCTGGCCGCGATCGTACCGACAATTTTCTTCGTCACGATCATCATCTTCGGGCTGCAGCAATTGCTGCCCGGCGATGCTGCCATGATCCTGGCCGGCGAAAACCAGGATCCGGAGGTGATCGCCTATCTGCAAAAGAAAATGCATCTCGACGAACCGCTGCCGATGCGTTACGCCTACTGGGTGGCCGGTGTGTTCCATGGCGACCTGGGCGAGTCGCTGCGCATCCAGCAGCCGGTGCTGGAGCTGATCCAGGAGAAACTGCCGGTCACGCTGGAGTTGGCTGCCATCGCGATGCTGATTGCGCTGGTGATCGGCATTCCGGCCGGGATCGTGTCGGCCGTCGGCAAGGATACGGTGTGGGATTACGCTGCCAACGTGATTGCCTTGTGGGGCTTGTCGACGCCGAATTTTTGGCTCGGCATCCTGATGATCCTGATGTTTTCGGTGTCGCTCGGCTGGTTGCCGGCCTCCGGCTATGTCAGTCCGTTCGAAGACTTGAAAGCCAATCTGTCCGCGATGATCATGCCGGCCTTTGTGCTGGGCAATGCCATCGCGGCGGTGCTGATGCGCCACACCCGCAGCTCAATGCTGCAAGTGCTGAATGCCGACTATGTGCGTACGGCCCGCGCCAAGGGCCTGGACGAGCGCACAGTGGTGCTTAAGCACGCGCTGCGCAATGCCCTGACACCGATCATTACCCTCGGCGCGCTCGAATTCGGCACGCTGCTCTCAGGCGCGGTACTGACCGAACAAGTGTTCTCGATTCCCGGCTTCGGCAAGCTGGTCGTCGATGCGGTATTCAATCGCGATTACGCCGTGGTGCAGGGCGTCGTGCTGTTCACCTCGAGCGTCTATATCGTGCTGAACCTGCTGGCTGACCTGGCCCAGTTTTTCGTCAATCCGCGTCTGCGAGGATAGTCCATGAGTGCAGTGATTCCGCAACAAGTCATCGCGCGAGACGCTACCCCGGCCAGGCGCGCGTTGCGCCGGCTGCTGCGTCGCCGCAGCGCGATGCTGGGTCTGGTGATCGTGCTGTTTTTCGTGTTGCTGGCGCTGTTCGCCCCGAGCATCGCCCCCTATGACCCGATCGAGGCCAGCTGGAGCGCGGTGCGCAAGGCACCCAGCATGCAATACCTGTTCGGCACCGACGAGATCGGCCGCGATATATTGTCGCGGGTGGTGTGGGGGGCGCGCGCATCACTGATGGCGGGCCTGGTGTCGGTCTGTATCTCAATGGCGCTAGGCGTCCCGATCGGCTTGCTGGCGGCGTATGTTGGCGGCTGGACCGATAGCCTGATTTCGCGCTTCACCGACTCGATGCTGGCGGTGCCCTTCCTGATTCTGGCAATCGCGCTGGCCGCCTTCCTTGGGCCTAGCCTTACCAATGCAATGATCGCCATCGGCGTGTCGGCGACGCCGGTCTTCATCCGGCTGACGCGGGCCCAGGTGCTGGCGGTCAAGGTCGAGGATTTTGTCGAGGCCGCGCGGGCGGTCGGCAATCCGCATTGGCGCATCGCACTGCGGCATATCCTGCCCAATGTGCTGCCGCCGCTGATCGTGCAGGCCACGCTGGCGATTGCCGCCGCCATCATCGCCGAAGCCAGCCTGTCCTTCCTCGGGCTCGGACAGCAGCCGCCGGCACCAAGCTGGGGCAGCATGCTCAACACCGCCAAAAATTATGTCGACAATGCCCCCTGGATGGCCGTTTGGCCAGGCCTGTCGATCTTCCTGCTGGTCCTCTCGTTCAACCTGCTTGGCGACGGCTTGCGCGATGCGCTCGATCCAAGGCACAAATAATTCACGGTTCCATTCATGCTCTCATTCGATTCACTCCATTACCCCTATGCCTCGCGCCGCAACGTGGTCTATGCCAACAAGGGCATGGTCGCGACCTCGCAGCCGCTGGCTGCCCAGGCCGGCCTGCAGGTGCTGCAGGCCGGCGGCAATGCCATTGATGCGGCGATCGCGACCGCCGCTGCATTGACGGTGGTCGAACCCAGCGCCAATGGCATCGGCGGCGACGCCTTCGCTCTGGTCTGGCACCAGGGCAAGCTGCATGGCTTGAATGCCAGCGGTCCGGCGCCGCGCGGCATGACGCTTGAAAAAATGACGGCCCAGGGCTTGACCGAGGTACCTAAATACGGACCGCTGCCGGTCACTGTGCCCGGTACGCCGGCCGCATGGGCGGCGCTGGCCGAACGTTTCGGTCGATTGCCGCTGCGTACCTCCATGGCGCGCGCGGTCGAGCTGGCGCGTGACGGATTTCCGGTATCGCCATCGGTTGCCTTTGCCTGGCAGCAAGCGACCAAACTGTTCCGTGAGCAGTTCAAGGAGGATTATTTCAAGTCGTGGTTCGATACCTTTTCGCCTGAGCGCGCGCCCAGGGCTGGCGAGATCTGGCGCTCCGGCGCGCATGCGGACACCTTGCAAGCGATCGCCGACACCCATGCGGACAGTTTTTATCGCGGCCCGCTGGCCGAGCGCATAGGCGCATTCATCCAGTCCGCCGGTGGGTATCTGCGTGCGGAAGACCTGGCTGATTACCGCGTCGACTGGTGCGACCCGATCAGCGTCAATTACCGCGGCTACGATGTCTGGGAAATCCCGCCCAACGGCCACGGGCTGGTGGCCTTGATGGCCCTGAACATTCTCAAGGGCTTCGATTTCAGCGAGCGCGATACCTTGCTCACGCATCACCGCCAGATCGAGGCCATCAAGCTCGCCTTCGCCGATGGCTTGGCGCATATTGCTGACCCTGCCCATATGCGGGTATCGGTGGCCGATCTGCTCTCGGATGCCTATGCCGACGAGCGCCGCGCTTTGATCGGCGCACAGGCGATCAGTCCTGTACCGGGCGAACCGCCGCGTGGTGGAACCGTGTATCTCAGCACCGCCGACAGCGAAGGCAATATGGTGTCGCTGATCCAGAGCAACTACATGGGTTTCGGTTCCGGCATGGTGGTGCCTGGCACTGGCATCGCCTTGCATAACCGTGGCAACAATTTCTCATTGAAGGCCGAGCATCCGAATTGCCTGGCGCCTGGCAAGCGGCCTTATCACACCATCATTCCCGGTTTCCTGACCAAGGACGGCAAGGCAGTCGGCCCGTTTGGCGTGATGGGTGGGTTCATGCAGCCACAAGGGCATGTGCAGATGGTGATGAATACCATCGACTTCGGCTTGAATCCGCAGGCCGCACTGGACGCGCCGCGCTGGGAATGGGAAGGCGCCAAACGCGTCAACATTGAACGTTCAACACCGGAGCACCTCTTCCACGGCCTGGCCAGACTTGGGCATGATGTGTCATGGTCCAACAACCGGATCGCCTTCGGCCGCGGACAAATCATCTGGCGCAATGCAGAGGGCGTCCTGTGCGGGGGCACCGAACCGCGTGCCGATGGCGCGATTGCGGCATGGTGATCGGCCTCTGACTTTGTGCGCCGGCTTTGGGCTGGTGGGTCTGAAAGTGCCAGGCAACCCGAGCGCAAAATTGCACGCAACCGCCAGTTTCAGCTTCGGTGCCGGAATTCCGGCTGGGAACATTCCAATGCGGACGGGGGTCGAACCGGTCGGGATTTAACAGGAGTGAGTGCGCATGAAGACCGTTAAAACTGTTTCAAGCATTGCTGTTGCGGTGTTGCTTATGGCGGGTTGTGCCTTCACTGGGGCACAGCCTGGCATGTCGCAGCAAGAGGTGATCGCCCGCAATGGCACGCCTTCGCGGGTGCTGCCTCTGGGGGCCGGTACGCGGCTTCAGTATTCAGGTCAGCCATCCGGGCAGTGGGCATTCATGGTTGATCTGGACGC